>JAYSUN010000169.1:0-5417 GCA_043719045.1 Hyphomicrobiaceae bacterium
GCAATCCGACGCGACATGCGCACGTGCCCGGTCAGCGATCGATGTTTCGCACGCGACAGCTGAAGCCGTTGCTTCACCTTGGTGAGCGCGGTCGCGGCGGCGGCTGCCCCAAGGCCGAACAGGGCGAGTGTCGTGATGCTTGATTCCATGCCTCCAGCAAAACCCAACAGAGACGACACCCGCATGACACTCCGCGCAACACTCCACAAAATCTCTGATGTCGCCTGGTTGAATGTGGCGCTGACCAATTACATTCCCCGCCGCACACTGACGCGTTTCGTCGGCTGGCTCGCCAAAATCGAGCAACCGTTCGTCCGCGACATATCGATCGCAATCTGGCGGCAGTTCTCACAGCTGGATCTCGGTGAGGCCAAGACGACCAAGTTTCGCAGCCTCCACGACTGTTTCATCCGCGAGCTGAAAGACGGGGCGCGACCAATAGATCGGCGCTCTGACGTCCTTGTGAGCCCCTGTGACGCCATCGTCGGCGCCTCGGGGATCGTTCAGGATGGCGTGATGCTGCAGGTGAAAGGTTCAACCTACCAGTTGAGTGAACTCGTGCGCAGTGATGACCTTGTCGCCACCTATCGCAACGGCACCTATGTCACTCTGCGACTGACGGCGAGCATGTATCATCGCTTTCATGCGCCGCACGACGCTCGGATCACGCGCGTCGCCCACATCGCCGGCGACACGTGGAACGTCAATCCGCCGACGTTGCAACGTATCCCACGGGTGTTCTGTCGCAACGAGCGTGCCGTGCTGCGCGTCCAGCTGAATGTTGGAGGTCTGACGATCGCACTGGTTCCAGTGGCGGCGATCCTGGTGGCCAGCTTGCGGCTTAAGTTCATGGCGCTACCTCAGGACCGTCAGCACGCCGCGCCGTGGGAGACGGACTGTGATGTGGCCGTGACAAAAGGCGAGGAACTCGGCTGGTTCGAACACGGCTCGACGATCATCGTTCTCGCACCGCCCGGTTTCGCGCTTACGCCTGGCGCCGTGGCCGGTCAGACGATCCGCATGGGGCAACCCTTGATGCAGCTTCCGGGGTCGTAACAGAGGCAAAACCACCATAGCCACCCCGCCGTGAATTGCAGCGGAGATCCAAGCCGCACACCCCGTTGTCACGATAGCAACAGCCGTCAGTCCCGAACATTTGAACGCATTGACCGCCAACGTTTGCTGCAGTGCACACAACGACCGTCCACACATCTGACGGATATGCAACACACGTGATGCACCCCAGCACTTCGTCTGCAACGGGTTCAGGCTGTGTGAAAACTAGGCCGTGTCGTCAGTTGATCCAGACCAGAACGCACATCAAAGCCACCGCCGCAAGAAACGTGTTGGCCAGTTTGTCGTAGCGGGTCGCGATAGCCCTGTATTGCTTGCTTTTGCCGAAAAACCGCTCGACGAGATTGCGCTCGCGAGAGAGGGCGAAATCGGTTTTCCGGGGCTCCTTGCGATTGGCATTCGACGGAATGACCGGCGTAATTCCGCGCGCCTCCAGCACCTCGATTAGCGCGTCGGCGTCATATCCTTTGTCACCCAGGAATGCGTCCGGATCGACCTTTTCAAGCAACGGCGCCGCCTGCCTGATGTCGGCCGCCTGGCCCGGCGTCAGCGTGAAAGCCACGGGGTTGCCGAGCACATCGACGACAGCGTGGATCTTGGTCGTCAATCCGCCACAGGAGCGGCCGTTGGCTTGATCTTCGTCGTTTTTTTTTTTTTTTTTGGTGTCCGCGCTGCGCTGATGCGCCCGCACGGATGTCGAATCGATCATCATATATTCCGCATCCGCACCGGTTGCGAGCGTCTCGAATATGCGAGAAGAAGCGCTACTTTCGCACCAGCGCCGATAGCGCCGGTGGACCGCGATGCCGTTGCCGAAGCGCTCCGGTAGATCGCGTTAGGGAACGCCGGTCCGACAACGATACATGACGGCGTCGACGAACAATCGGTTGTCCGCCGCAGTCCCGCCGACATGGCCTTCGCGGCCCGGCAGGAAATCCTTGATTGTCAGCCATTGATCGTCGCGCAAGGCATAGCGATGCATCCGTCGGCCTCCCAGTTGCCGACAACCCTCGAGTCAGAGAAAAAATGATTTGGGAATCCCGGAAGTGACGACAGCAGGGATGGCAGAAGGCGATTTTCTGTGCTGCATGGCGGGACAGACTCACATCAACTGACGACGCGGCCTAACGCGAAGCGTCCTCGCGGAACCTCACGTCACGGACGTGGAACTCGCAGTTCTCGATTGACCAATGATCGCGTGACGCCTTGAGGAGGGCTGCCGCGTCGAAGGCTTCGGGCGGCGCGCTGGTGATCGCGCAGATGACCTCGCGCGAGCAGCGATCCTTGGTCTCGCGGATGCGCTCGATGCGGCCGTAGCCTTCATCGATCGTTTCCGCCCAAGTAAGATCGGGCGGATCACGCCGCTTGTCGGCGGTGAGGCCCGGTTCCGCGGCGATGATCGCGGCAGGGGGAAGATCGTCGTGCCGGAGGCGCGCGTCTTCGACACGACCAGCCCTTTCGAGCTCGGAGACGAGTTCCGGTTGGTTGTCCTTCACGAACAGGAAATAGTGCCCGCCGCGTTCTCGGATCGCTCTGGGGATCGCCTCGGTGGTGAAGGCTGCGTCGCCTGTCACGAGCGCGCCCTCGAGCGGTAGCGATGCGATCAACTCAAGGGCCTCGATGCATTCGCCGCTGTCTGGCGTCACTTTCAGCGCGCCGACGGCGGCCCGCAGTTTGGTCGAAAACGCGTGCAGCATGTGCACGCCCGGGCTCGCCTCGTGCTGGCTGCCGCGCAGGCGTTCGCCGTCGATGGCAACGTGCCCAAGGCTACCCTCGACTGGAGTTGATGCGATAAGTTCGACGTCAGACCGCGAATGATCGGCTTTCAGTCACGGACCAGATCAGGATTGGCCGGCTGTCCTCCCACAACACGCGGTACTTGTTGAATGCGTACAGATACAAAGCCCTGTCTTGGAAGGCAGAACAAGGTATGGAAAGCTCTCGACCGCGTCGGCCGATGTAAAACGTCATAGACGCAACGGCAGAGCGGCGCTGCCCTTCATCCTCGAAAAGTCGCGCCAAGGCGACATCAGCCAGCTTACTGAATTCGATCAGCATGCCGATCACCTCTGATGAGCGGCGCAATTCGGCGGGCGTCTTGCGTTGCAAACTCAAGATCAGCGTCAGTGACCTCGCCCGGCATCCATCCATAGACAGTAAAGTACGGAATTGTTTCGCCCATCGCCGCGGTGTGCCACGCCTCATTGTGTGACAGTTCGCTGATCTCTTTGTTGGTCCGGGCGCAAACGAAATCGATCACATCTTCAATGAGTTGCTTCTCGATGTTTGATAGTGCGGCAACAGGCGGGACACACAGACTGACATAGTCCGTCTTTGGAAAACCGAAGTAGTCCCGGGTCCGCACTTCGACAATTTGGTCTCGAACCAACTCCGATAGGGCCGAAGTCAGATGAGTTGCAACAGGTCCGAACTGTTGCTTCTGATATTTGGCGCCGGTCAATGCGCGGCCAGTATCCATGAAATGCAGCATGTCTGCAAAATACAGTATCTTATGCAACTTAACATTTCCGAGTTCTTCAGGGCGGCATTGATGACAAATGTAGTGCACAACGGACTTTAGCTTCTGCCGATCAAGCTCCGGCTCTAAGGATCGATCATGCATCGGAATCTCCTCTCCTATGGTCGCATCATGATGGGATACAAAGAGAGAACAATGTCAACTGAAAAGTTAGTTCGGCTCTCGCACCGGGGATGCCAGCACGAGCCCCTACGAGATCACTTAACCCGGTGGCCCCGTCGAGCATATGAACCGGGAAAGCCGGCGCTCAACGGATGCAGCGCATCACTGACATCTACGCGCGCCATGAAGGCGTGATGCGGTCGGTCATCCGCTATTGCAGGCGCTTGAATTTCGGGTGTTGCCTCCCATATCTCGCTTACGATCAGAACAGCGCTGATTGGTCTGTTGAATGCGGATGCCTCTCGGGGGTCTGTGGCACCGGCCGGACATCAAAGCGCAGCCGGCTCCAAGTCGCTTTTTGAAAGGGCTTTGGTTATGACACGTGTGCCGCTGCTATCTTCGCCGTTGCTGCTCGGCTTTGAAGAAATTGAGCGCTTGATCGACCGGCTCGGCAAGTCGGGCGGTGAGGGCTATCCGCCCTACAACATAGAGCGGCTTGACGCGGCCAACGGCTACGGCGGCAACGGGTTCGGCGGTCAGGCAACCGGAGGCGTTTCAAATGCGGTTTTTTCAGATGGCCAAAAAATCGAGGTTTTGCGGATTACCCTCGCGGTGGCAGGCTTCACCCGCGACCAGCTTGAAATTATCATGGAAGACAACCAATTGATGGTGAAGGGTAAGCAGGACGATGACAAACCCCGGGAGTATCTATATCGCGGTATTGCAGCTCGACAGTTTTCGCGCACTTTCGTCCTTGCCGACGGCATTGAGGTCAAAGCCGCAGATCTTGCCGACGGATTGCTGTCGATTGACCTTGTCCGCCATGAACCAGACCGCGTGATTCGACGTATCGAGATCTCAACACCGCGTAAACCATAAAACTTGAACGCGGCGTTTGCGTCACCATCCATTCACCCGAATCAGTGAACAATGGCGTCACGACAGGGCCAGACTAAAGCGCTATGAACGGTTCATGTTCTGGCCTTTGAAAAAGCCCGGTTGGCCGCCTATCATCTCCGTTCAAAGGAGGGAATGCGTCATGAACCAGAATATCACTAAGACCACCCGCCGCCGCTCGAAGGCCGTTCATCCGGGCGCCCTCAGTGCCATGGAACTCGCCAAACTGGGCGATGGTCAGGTCGCGTACATCAAAGTGATGACCTCAGACGAGGCTAAGAAGGCCTTTCCTGCGATTGATGGCCTCCCGACCGGGATCCATCTTTATGCCTTGCATAGTGCTGACGGCACGCCGTTGGCCTTGACCGATAGTCGCCAGGCAGCCGTTGGCCACGCCATGGGCGACGAGTTGGAAGTGCGCGCGATCAACTGATCGTCGCCGGCCCAGCCTCGATTGGCAGACTTGCAACGATAATCGTTCCAGTCATCATCGGTGTCCTGGAATTTTTGCAGCACTTTACGCGGTAAAAATATCCGGGATCAATCCCGGCTTGGGTGAGGCACAATCGTGGCGACGCTGCGACATGTAAAGGTCCCGGATATTTGGCAAACGCCAAGGCGCAGTCCAAATTCCGGGATACCGAGCAATGGATCGCACAAACGCACCGCCAACCGACCGCGATTCGATGATCGTTGAGAGTGTCCCTAGTGGCCCGTCGCGCCAAAATTGCTGAATGGCCGCAACTTCTTTCAATTTTGGCGCGACATGAGGGCCACGAGCAAAATCATTGGCCGAGTGTGGCGT
>JAYSUN010000170.1:0-5395 GCA_043719045.1 Hyphomicrobiaceae bacterium
GGGCGACACCGTCGTCAAGTACGGCGAAGACGTGGGCATCGTGCTCAAGGACGCCAAAAAAGGCGACCACGTTCACGTCCACAACATGAAAACCAAGCGCTGGTGAATTGAGTGCCGTCGGTTGGAGCAAACCCAGCGCGGCCGAATGCATCATCTCCCGTGCCAAGTTGGATCGCGGCTTCGTTTGATCCAGCCTACAGAACAACCCCGATACATCCGGACCGTGTCCCATGGCTAAATCCGCCGCCGCTAAATCTGCCGCCAAAGGCAAATCCAACTTATCGTTCAGCGGCTGGCGGCGCGAAAACGGGCGCGTCGGCGTGCGCAATCACGTGCTGATCCTGCCGCTCGACGATCTCTCCAATGCCGCCTGTGAGGCCGTCGCCAACAACATCAAAGGCACGCTCGCGATCCCGCACGCCTACGGCCGTCTGCAATTCGGCGCCGACCTCGAATTGCACTTCCGCACGTTGATCGGCACCGGCTCGAACCCGAATGTGGCCGCCGTCGTCGTCATCGGCATCGAGGACCAATGGACCAAGCGCGTCGTCGACGGCATCGCCAAGACCGGCAAGCCCGTGATCGGTTTCGGTATTGAAGGCCATGGTGACATCGCGATCATCGCCAAGGCCTCCTACGAGGCGAAAAAGTTCGTGCAGTGGGCGTCGGAACTGCAGCGCGAGGAATGCGGCATCGCCGACCTCTGGGTCTCGACCAAGTGCGGTGAGAGCGACACGACCACGGGCCTGTCGTCCTGCCCGACGGTCGGCAACATGTACGACAAGCTGATCCCGAAGGGCATCTATGGCGTGTTCGGAGAAACCTCCGAAATCACCGGTGCCGAGCACATCTGCCGCGAGCGCGCGATCGACAAAAAGGTCGGCGAGAAGTGGTACAAAATGTGGAAGGCCTACCAGGAAGACGTCATCGAAGCCCATAAAACCAACGATCTCTCCGACAGCCAGCCGACCAAAGGCAATATCATCGGTGGCCTGTCGTCGATCGAGGAAAAGGCCATGGGCAACCTCGAAAAGATCGGCCGCGAGTGCCGCTACATCGACGCGCTCGATGCCGCCGAAGCGCCCGCCAAAGGCCCGGGCCTCTACTACATGGACACCTCGTCCGCCGCCGCCGAGTGCGTCACGCTGATGGCCGCCGCCGGCTACGTCGTGCACACGTTTCCGACCGGACAAGGCAACGTCATCGGCAACCCGATCGTGCCGGTCATCAAAATCTCGGGGAACCCGAAGACGCTGCGCACCATGGCCGAGCACATCGACTGCGACGTCACCGGGATATTGCGGCGCGATCAGACGATCGATTCAGCGGGCGACGCACTGATCGAGATGATCATCCGCACCGCCAACGGCCGCCTCACCGCCGCCGAAGCTCTCGGCCACCGCGAGTTCAGCCTGACGAAGCTCTATCGGAGTGCGTGAGGAGTATTGCCTCGCCGACGCGCCCTCGGTATAACCGAGTATGAAAACCGCCATCTCGCTCCCCGATCCGTTGTTCGAAGCTGCGGATAAGCTTGCCAAGCGTATGAAGGTATCGCGCAGCGCTCTTTATGCGCGTGCGGTGGAGGATTTTGTTCGTCGCAACGATCCGGACGATCTGACCGCCGAGATCGATCGGGTGCTTGCCGATGCCCCGGAAGGCCGCGATACCTTCGTCGATGCAGCCGCCGGGGCCATGCTGCGTCGCGTCGTGTGGAAAGAATGAAGCGCGGCGAGATCTGGTGGGCCGATCTGCCACCGCCGCGTGGATCGGAGCCAGGATATCGGCGCCCCGTAGTGATCGTTTCCGACGATCGTTTCAATGCCAGTACGCTCCGGACTGTGATCGTCGTGGCATTGACGACAAACCTGCGGTTGGGCGCAGTACCGGGTAACGTCACGGTTCCTGCGAAAGGGACTGGCTTGTCGCAGACCTCTGTCGCAAACGTGACGCAGATCTCAACAATCGATCGAGCCGATCTTGATGGCCAGATCGGCCGCGTTCCGAGCAAAGTGATGGACGACATCGGCAACGGTTTGCGTCTTGTGCTGGCGCTCTGATAATCGTGATCTGGAAGTTTGCGCCGCGACCAGACCATCGATTCAGCCGGCGACGCGCTGATCGAAATGATCATCCGCACTGCCAACGGCCGCCTCACCGCCGCCGAAGCTCTCGGCCACCGCGAGTTCAGCCTGACGAAGCTCTATCGGAGTGCTTGATCAGTGCCACGTCAACAATACGACAGATCTCGAGCAAGAGCCGCTCGCCGTCCTCGCCACAAACAACACTCCTCAGATATTGGTTGCGACCTTCGTGCAGACCAACGGCTAATTGATGTGGTTGTGTCCGATCACGAAAAATATGGATGGTGAAACGACCGCACGATACGCACGCAATCAAATCGTTCGGGCGGAGCCATATCGGGTCGAACCAAGGGCGTATCTGGCCATCTTTCGGCGCGGCCCACACCCGAACGCCCGGCGGGTCGGTCGTTGTTGCTTGACCGACACTGTCGGGCCCGCCTCCGCTGCGCCAGATGCGATGCGCGATAACGACCGCCTCGCGCAATGACTGAATTTCCTGACCCGAAAAGTCCGACCTCGTTTCTCCGAGCGGAATCGACAATCTGACCTTGCCATTGTAGTCGACGACGACGCCGCTGAATGGCCCAACTTGAAACTCCGCCAGCCTCCGAATGCCGGACGCGGGTGGAAGTATCCAGTCAATCCGAGGCATCAAAACCAACTTTCATTCTTCAACCCCGGCATCTGCTAAAAATCCCCGAGATTCACTCATTGTCCAGCGCCTCCGCGCTTACGCGCAATCGATGCCAGTTTACACAACGTCGCACCAATACAATTGCGGCAGCTATTCAGTTAGCGCCGCAGCATGTTACTCATGACTATGTCCCGGACCGCAACCCTCGAAACGATCACATTGAAGCTCGAGTCCTTCGACGATGAGCGCTTGGCCATCGTGGCTGACATTGTCCAATCCTTAGACAGTGTTGATGCGCTTGTGAGGCCACTGTCCCCTCGCGAACATGCGCTCGTCGATCAGTCGAAACGCGACTTTGCCGAAGGCCGTACATTATCTCACGATGAGGTCGTCGCATTGCTCGACAAGCGGCTCGCGGCTCGGGGCGTACCCAAAACAGCGCCATGAGGCGGATCCGGTATTCGCAATCCTTCTACGTGGAGTTTGCGACCCTGCTGGAGCAAGGCGTCGATCGGTTCGGGCCGGCAGTTGTCGCTGTGAAGCGGGCAAAAGTGTTGGACACGATTGCGACGATGCTGGCCCGCCACCCGAAGCGGACAGTCGATCCCCACCTCGGTCGTCTGCACCTATTCAGTGCGGACAACACCATTTGTCGTCCTCTACGACTACGACTACGACAATGACGAACTTCGGGTTCATCTCGTGATTCACGCCTCCGCCGACCGCGCGAGCGTGGATTTGTCCTCGATTGAATGGTTATCGCCGCGCTCGGATGCCTCAATGAAAAATAAAATCTGACGCCGTCAAACTGACGGCGCTGACGCCGAGCAACAGGACGTGTGCCGAACCATAGGCGATATCGGTATCGGTCCCGACCTGTGTGATCACCAATTGGCTGATGTCAGCCACGCCAGTCATGTCGATCTTGTCCTGCTTGCGGGTAAAATCCGAGATCTGATCGAAGCCGCTGGTCAGATTGAAAAAATACACATCAGAGCCGGTTCCGCCGGTCAGAACATCGTCGCCCAAGCCACCGGTCAACTGATCATTGCCACCGCCACCGATGATCGAATCATTGCCAGCACTCGCGTCAATGAAGTCAGCACCTCCACCACCATCGATGGCGTTCGCAGCGGTGTCTCCGATCAGCGTGTCCCCATAAGACGACCCTTTGAGGTTCTCGATGCCGACAAAATCAGCAACGCCGATGCCGCCCATTGTCGCCTCATAGCCCGAGGCCGTCATGTTGACGACAACAGCGCCCAGCGCGCGCGAGAAATCTGCCGTGTCGTAACTGCTGCCGCCGTCCAGGGTATCGACTCCGCTTGAATACATCAGCCGGTCGCGGCCTGCGCCGCCGTAGAGTTTGTCATTGCCGGCCCCTCCATCGAGCGTGTCCATGCCGTCGTTGCCATAGAGGCTGTCATTGCCGCCGTTGCCGTTGACGACGTCGTTGCCGCTGTCGGCTGCCATGACATCACGGCCTGCACTGCCTGAAATGATATCATCGCCGGTCGTCACCACATAATCCCAGAGCGTGACAAAGCCAGACACGGCCGGGTCAGCCTGCAGGACGCCGTCAATCCAAACATTATGCGTGGCCACCCAACGGTCGTTCAGCGGATCGGCATCGTTGAAATCCTGGAGATAGCCCTCGATGCGCACCAGACCGCCATTGCCAGCATAGGTGTTGCCAACCAGTGAAACGCTCTCAACGCCGGACAGCATCACGGCATCCATGGCGTTGCCGGTGATCACAACATGATCGATGTCGATGTGACTTGCCTGCTTGATTTCGATGCCGCCGCGGCCGTTGTTTGTGAGCATGCCACCAGAGATATGGATGCTGTCGGTCCAGCCGCGAATCTCGTTGTCGCCGGTCTGCAAGGAGATGCCTGAACCGCCGTTGTCGTAGGCATTGTTGCCAGTCATCGTCACATCATGCGAACCGGTGACGATGTTGAAGCCGTGCCGGCCGTTGGCAAAGGCGACGTTGTTGAGCAATGTCACCTGCGAACAGAAGTCGATGGTGAAGCCGTCGACGCCATTGTGATGGGCCGACGAGTTCTTGATCGTCAGGCCAATGGTTTGCTCGTGCGGGTCAAAGCCGTAACGGGAGCAATTCTTGATCTCGACCCCATCCAACGTGATATTCGTGTCGGCCTGTGCGGTGCCTGGTTTCGGTCCGGTATAGAAGCCGTCGACGTCGCCAGTGGTTTTGCTGCTATTGCCGTCCAATGACAAATTTTTAACCGTCACGTTGTCGACCGTGGTGAAGGTGCCGTCGGCTTTGGTCTTGCCGCTGTCGGTGCGCAAGATCCCGGTCACAGCCGTTGAACCATCGGCCAGTTTTAGCACAGTGGCGCCAGCGCCTGCGCCATCCAGCGTCGTGTTGGATCCAATTTTGAGACAACCGTCTGAGGCTTTGCCAGTTCCAGCAACAGTCCACAGTCCCGCGGACAAATGGACGTCGCCGCCGCCGTTGGCTGCAACTGCAGTGAGTGCCTTCTGGATCAGACTGGTTTGATCTTTGGCGCTCGCCGTTTCTGCAATCGAAACATTAAAGCTGCGGCCATCAGCGTCAGGGTGATTCAATTCACCACATATGATGCCGACGCGAACAGGATTCTGACAGCCCCGGAGTCACTGGGGGCCGGCCATGAACACGCAGACACTGCTC
>JAYSUN010000018.1:0-6704 GCA_043719045.1 Hyphomicrobiaceae bacterium
AGCGTGTCATCTTTGTTCTATTGAACAAGCCCGTGCGACGGAGCGGTTCGACGCGGCGATTGACAGTTGCCAGTCTTGAGCGCCACCCGCGGTTGGTCAGGTTGTCTAAGTCGCCATGATCAACCATTGGGGCGGCCACATCCGCGTGTTGCCACAGTTGCGTGATGACATGTCCGCATGATGCCTTGCGGGTAACGGTACAAAGGCGCCAGTTTCGGATACAGACGTTTCACTTATAGACGAACAGTGCATGATCGATTCACGCACCGCAACGGTTCCGGGACGGCAAGGGCATGCGACGCCGATCGAAAGTTTTAAGCTCAGCACTGCTCTCCGCCACATTGAGCATCACAGCTCTTACGGGGACCGGGCATTCTCAAACCGCGCCGAACCTGCCGGCTGAAGCAGCTGTGGCGCTCCAAAAAGGCCTGCTGGATCAGGCTGTGCAACTCTACACGGATGCGTTGGCCGACAAGGGCTTGTCCAACGATCGGCGGGCCGTAGTGATCAGTGATCGCGGCGTGGCTCAGATGCGGCGATTGCAATTCAAAGCCGCGATCGAGGACTTCAATCGTGCGGTCCAACTCTATCCAGAATATGCGCCGATTTACAACAATCGCGGGAACGCCCTGATTGCTGTTGGCGCCTTGCGGGAAGCCATCAAGGATTTTGATCGGGCCATCGTCCTATCGCCCACCTTCAGTGCGGCTTTTGCCAATCGTGCCAGTGCTCACTTTCGGTTGAATGCGAACGCTCAGGCCCTCGCCGACTACACGCGGGCCATCGAGATCACGCCGCAGTCCGTGTCGGCCTTGAACGGTCGTGGGCTGGTTCACTTGACGTCTGAGCGTCCCCACGCGGCGGTGCGCGATTTCTCCCGCGCCCTCGCACTCGATATCCGGTTTGCGTCGGGCTATCGAAACCGGGCCGCGGCCAAGATCGTGCTTGAGCGCAACGAAGACGTGATCGAGGATCTGTCACGCGCCATCACTTTTGACGGCCGCAACCTCGATAGCCACTTGCTCCGAGCACAGGCGTATCTCACGGCCAACAACGCGGCGTCCGCGTTGAAAGATTTCAACCGAGCCATCGAGTTGGCACCTAAATCGGCGGCAGCCTATAGCGGACGGGCGCTGGCCTTGGCCAAAGCTGAACAAATGGATGAAGCGTTGAATGATCTCGCCAAGGCGATTGAGTTCGATCCCAAGTTCGCCCGCGCGTACGCCGTTCGCGCTTGGGTTTACAAGCAAACGCAGCAATTGGATCTGGCACAGAAGGACATGGAGCGCGCCCTCAAGCTTGAGCCGGTAACGGCTGATGCCTATTGGGCACAAGGTGAAATCGACGAAGCTCGCGGCCGCAGCGAAGCCGCTGTGCAAGCTTACACGCGGGCGCTCGGGCTGAATGTCCGGCATCAACCGACCATCGACGCGCTGACCCGGCTTGGCTTGGTCGCGGCACGTGAGGAAACCGAAGTCTCGGGTGCCGGCGCTGACGGTTGGAAAGTCCTCCAGAGCGGCGAGCAGTACGTGGCGGTGAACAGCACCCTTGCCAACGTGCGGGTGCCCTTGGAACTGCTGGGCACCGGGGCGCCTAAAGTGGTGGCGTGGGAACGGCAGAAAATGCCCTACGCCGGGTTCGGCATCTTGCGTTTTACCGCCGGCCAACTGACCTTGCCGGGCGGTGCCATGGAAACACTTGAATCCGCTGCCATTATCGACATCCAGAACCAGTCCGTCGCGGGTCTGACGCTCAATAAAAAGGGTAGCAAGACCGCCACCTGGAGTTGGGAAGATAACCGGTTGGTGGTCGCCAGTGCCGAAGGACTGACCGAAGATTTTGTGCTGCGTGGCATCAAACCAGCTGCAGGTTCCCCAGTGGCAGCGTCCGCCGACCCGTTTGACAAATCCGACCGACCCAACCAGCGGCGCGAGGCGACCAACAGCGGTGGCTCGAAGTCGTCGGGTGGCACGCCGGCGTGGGCGCCCTGGGCGAAGGATCAAGGGTTTGGCCAGCAGCGCCAAGCGTCGCGCCCGTCACAAAAACCAAAATCCCTCTTCGAAATGCTGTTTGGCAATTAAACGATTGTGGCCACGACTGGATCGTGGCCTCGCATCTCGACCCCACGCACGTCCGGCCGCGATCACGATCGTGCCTCCAGATCATCAGCGACAACTTTGCTCTGGCCTCGAGCTGGCGATCGCGCTACCCCCGATACCAGTTGCCGACCCATCCGAGACGCCCTGCATGACCCTCGACACGCTGACCACGTACCTCACAGCTAAGCTCGGCTCCAGCCTGACCGCGGCCAACACTTCCCGGGGCGAGCTGACGATTACGGTTGTGCGCAATGACATCGTCAAGGTTCTGACCCTGCTGCGCGATGATCCGGAGTGCCAGTTCGAGGTGCCTGTTGACCTCGCAGGTGTCGATTATCCCGGCCGTTCCGAGCGCTTTGAGGTGGTTTACCATCTCCTGTCGCCGCGCCAGAACCAACGCATCCGAGTCAAACTGTCGACCGACGAAAACACCGCTGTGCCCTCGGTGATTTCGGTATTTCCGTTCGCCAATTGGTACGAGCGCGAAGCCTATGACATGTACGGCATCTTGTTCTCGGACCACCCGGATTTGCGCCGCATCCTCACCGACTACGGATTCCAAGGCTACCCCCTGCGCAAGGATTTTCCGCTCACCGGCTTTGTCGAGACGCGCTATGACGACGAACAGAAGCGCGTGGTCTATGAGCCCGTGAAGCTGACCCAGGATTTCCGCAACTTTGATTTTGAAAGCCCATGGGAAGGCGTTCAGTATGTCCTCCCCGGCGACGAGAAGGCCGGCAAAGCGTGACCCGGCTGAGGTCGTCACCCAGGCCACCGCACCGTCACCTTCCCTGTTCATACGCTCAGCCGTCTGAGCAAACTGGCCCAAAGCCAGGTCCGCTCACGACGCGCGGCAGCTGATGCCGATTTTATTCACCACGATCGCCCGATTTGGCCCACTCCGGTGCTGTGCTATCTTCTGGCTATCGGTCACACAGCTCGCACCGGCCACAGTGTCCCCGGATCAGCGGCGACCGATCCGCACAACTTGACACACTGTTCACGCTCACTCACGGTCCCGCAATATCGCGGTGGGTTGGTTCAAAGCCGACCCGCCAGTCGCCCAGGAGCGCCACACCGGCCATGACTTTCATCGCTCTGCTCATGACACCCTTTGCTCTCATCGTCCCAGCGCTGTTCAGCTTGGTGCCGCTTGCGATTCCATTTCCAAATGTGGACCCCGTGATTTTCTCCATCGGGCCGGTGTCGGTGAAATGGTACGGCTTGGCCTACGCTTGTGGCCTGTTGCTTGGTTGGACTTACGTCAAGCGCATCCTGCTCACCATGCGGCTCTGGCCCACCGGTGGCGCGCCGTTCTCGACCCTCAAAGCCGACGATATGCTGATCTATATGACCGTGGGCGTGGTCCTCGGCGGGCGTCTCGGTTACGTGCTGTTCTACAAGCCCGAATATTTCCTCGCCAACCCAGCCGACATCTTCGCTGTCTGGAAAGGCGGCATGTCATTTCACGGCGGTTTTATCGGCTCGATGGTGGCACTCGCGCTGTTCGCACGCCAGAACGGCGTCAACATGCTGACAGTGTTGGATCTCGCGGCGTGTGCCACTCCGATTGGGTTATTTTTTGGTCGCCTCGCAAATTTCATCAATGCCGAACTCTGGGGCCGCGTGTCCAACGTCCCCTGGGCGATGGTGTTTCCCGATCGCGAAGCCGGCGTCGCGCCGCGCCATCCCAGCCAACTCTACGAAGCCTCACTCGAGGGGGCAGCCTTGTTTCTGCTCTGTGCGTGGTTGATCTACCGGCGCGATGCCCTGAAACGGCCGGGCCTGGTCGCCGGCGTGTTCACTGCGGGCTATGGTCTGGCGCGGTCATTCTGCGAACTCTTCCGCGAACCCGATCCCGAGCATTGGGCGACCTTTGGCATGATGACGGCGGGGATCATGTATTCGTTGCCGATGATCGCCGCGGGCGTGTACCTCGCCCAGCGCGCCCAAACCCTGCGCCCAACATGACGTATCGCCCCGCATGACCGACCAGCCACCATACGATCCCGATGCTCGGCGCGACACGCCGCTGGCTTTGAAGCTGAAGGCGCGGATCAAACGCGAAGGCCCGATCCCGATCCAGGATTTCATGACCGCCTGCCTGCAGGATCGTGACCACGGTTATTATCGCACCCGTCCCGCCATAGGCCGTGACGGCGATTTCATCACAGCGCCGGAAATCTCCCAAACCTTTGGGGAACTCATTGGCCTCTGGTGTGCGGCGGTCTGGCAAGGCATGGGCGAGCCGCGAGACCTTCAACTGATCGAGCTTGGACCGGGACGCGGGACATTGATGAAGGATGTCATCCGTGCCATCCGCATCGTTCCGGGGTTTGCAACTGCGGTCAAAATTTGCTTGATCGAGTCCAACGCGGTCCTTCAGGTTCAGCAACGGCAAACCTTGCGCGATAGCGGTCATGTCATCGAGTGGGTTGCAGCTCCCCATCTCAAGGGCAAAGATCTGAACACGACACGAGCGCCCGTCATTCTGATCGGCAATGAGTTTCTCGATACCATACCGGTGCGACAGATCCGGGAATTCGAAGGCAAATGGTATCATCGGCGCGTCGGATTGGACGCGAACGGCGGGTTGGCGTTTGTCAAAGGTCCACTCTGCGCTGACGAGCCACCGGGTGATTTACCGAGCCGTGCCAAAGACGGCTCGATTTATGAAACCGCTGCCAGCTACCAGTCCGCCATCGAGCTTGGCGGCTTGATGTCCGGGGAACAGATCATGGCCGGCCTCTATCTCGACTATGGCCATACGCGCAGCGGACTTGGCTCCACGCTCCAGGCGATCCGGGCGCACACATTTGAACACCCCCTCACTTCACCCGGCGAGGCGGACCTGTCGGCCCAGGTGGATTTCAACGACGTTTCCATTGCGGCCCGGAAACTCGGCCTCGCCGTCGACGGCCCTGTCACCCAAGCTGAATTCCTCGGCTCGCTTGGCATCATGGAACGCGCCTCGCGATTGATCGCGGCCAACCCGCACCGAGCCAACGAGATCGAAACCGGTGTCGCCCGGCTGATGACACCCAATGGCATGGGGACGCGCTTCAAAGCCCTCGGACTCCGTTCGCCGCAATTGCCGCTGCTCCCGGGCTTTCCGGTCACTCCGGGGACGTCCACATGAAAGCCGCGACCAAAACTGCGAAGCGAGCCGCCAGTCAAACGCCGCTCGTCAAAGCGCCGTCCGTTAGGGCCAGCGACGCACCTTTCCGCACGCGCCTCAAACTCCGCATGTTGCAGATCGCCGAACGCTTGCTGGAGGAGGAGGGTCTCCCTGGCGTGCAGGCGCGAGTGATCGCGAAGGAGGCGGACTGCGCCGTCGGCACGCTGTACAATATTTTCAACGGCCTTGATGGCTTGATCGTTGCCGCCAACACGCAGACATTGCGCGCATTCGGCCGCGCCGGTGAAGCCGCGATGCGCCGCACCGGCGACCGCCCATTCGGCGACCAATTGGAAGCCCTGGCGCTCGCCTATCTCGATTTCGCGGTGACCCACTCGCGCCGTTGGAAAGCCGTGTTCGACCACCAGATGTCCGGAGGCGAATCCGTACCCGCCCCCTACCGCATCGATCAGAACCGGTTGTTTGCCTTGATCGAGTTGCCGTTGGCGACGATCATCCCCGACCCAGCCGAACGTGCGAGCGCGGCGCGCAGCCTGTTTGCCGCCGTCCACGGCATTGTCGCCTTGGCCCTCGACCGCAAACTCGGCCCGTTCGACGCCGCCGAAACCGAACGCCAGGTCCGCTTCATCGTGGACCTCATGGCTCGCGGCTTAGCCGAACCGGCCCAGGGAAAATGACCGGCGCGGCCTTCACGCGACGGCGCGAGCCGATGGCGCACGGCGCGAGCCGATGGCGCACGGGTGGTTCAAAACACTGACTTGTGCGGATTGGTGTACGCGCGCGGGGCAGGCCGGGTGGCCGCGCGCCAAGTCAAGAGGCGACCAGCCCGCAGTCCCTTAGTGGAAAGAGTCAAGATTTCTGCGGGCTGGTATGTCTCCTGACGCCCTCACACCTCACAGCGACTTGACTTGCCGCCCCTGGACAGAAGCCGTCCGGAAGATGATAACTACACCCAAATAGGGGACGAGGTACCGCCACCATGGCAAACACGATGGTTCATGATCGCCGGACATTCCTGCTTTCGGCTGCGAGTGCCACAGCCGTCATCGGCCTGTTCAGCGCCGCGCCGGCGTCAGCCCAGGACGCGCAGGTGCTGGAGGCTGCCATCAAGAAGGCGGTTGGTGACGCCAAGCCGGTCGAAGGCAAAATCAATCTGACTTTGCCGGAGATCGCCGAAAACGGGAACACCGTGCCGTTTGAACTCGCCGTCGACAGTCCGATGAGCACTACCGACTACGTCAAGGTGGTTCACATGTTTGCCCCGGGTAATCCGCAACCTGATGTCGCGAGCTTCATGTTCACACCGTTGTCCGGCAAAGCCGCCGTCGCCAGCCGCATGCGCCTTGGCAAAACTCAGGATGTCTATGCCGTCGCACAAATGTCAGACGGCAAGGTCTTCATGGCGAAACGTACCGTCAAAGTCACAATTGGCGGCTGCGGTGGTTGATGCCCGTGCGCACCCCACT
>JAYSUN010000171.1:0-1989 GCA_043719045.1 Hyphomicrobiaceae bacterium
AGTGCGGTGACTTCGCGCAAGCACGCGGTGCTTGATCAGTTGATGGTGCTGGCCGAGATGGCAGGCGAAGGTGTCACCGCCAAACAGGTCGGCCTGGACGCCCCCGAGTTTCCGTGGAACCCGAACTCTCACATGCTCGAAGTAGCGAAAAGAAGCTATCAGCGCGTGATGGGCAAAGCGCCCGACGTACTGGTATCCGTCTGCAGCCTTGAGCTTGGCATGTTCACACAGCGTATTGCTGGCCTCGACACTATCGGTATTGGCACCAACCTTTATGACCTGCATTCGCCGCGCGAGCATATGGACCATACCTCGGCAGCGCGCGTCTGGCCGTTGATCAAGGACGTGATGAAAAGCCTGGATCGGTAGTCGCAGGCACGAACTCGCACGAGCGAAGCTGCCTGCTCCCAGGCAAACGGCAACTTCGTGAAGACGAGCAGGCTTACGCAATAGGTCTGCAAGAAGAAACCTGAAAACCTTACGTTCAACATTGGAGGAAACCATGGGATTGAAGCGAAACACAGCCAAACAGACAAAATTTCAGGCAGCCCGCCGCCGCTTAGGCGCATCAGTGGTTGCTGCTGTCGCCTTTGCCTGCCTTGCCGGCACGGCGACTGCTGCCGAGTTCAACAAGGACGAGTGGGTGCTCGTCGCATCGGTAATCAATACCACCAACCCCTATATGATCTCGAACATCGAGGGCGCCAAGGCGATGTCTGCCAAGCTTGGCATTCCGCTGGAGATCGTGAACTCCAACAATTCATCGCAAACCAGCATTTCGAACATCCTTGCGGTATTGGCCAGCGGCAAGAAGCCGATCATGTTCGTCAACACTGTCGCAAGCTCTGATGCTCCGACCATCGTTGACGCAGTCGGCAAAGCCGGCGGCTTCGTGACCATCTGGTGGAACAAGCCTGCCGATTACCACCCGGCTGATGTTGGCGATCACTTCGTTGCCTTCCAGAAGCACCCCGGCGTGTCGTCAGGCCGCTGCGGCGCCAAGGCCATTGCCGATGCGATTGGCGGCAAGGGAAATGTCGTGATGCTCCCCGGCGTACAGGACAGCACCACGAGCCAGACCCGGGTTGCCGGTTTCGAAGCCGAGATCAAGGAAAACTACCCGGATATCAAGATCCTCGACTCGCGTCCGTCGAACTGGGATCCGCAGTTGGGTGCCAAGAACGCGCGCGACCTGATTGTGAAATTCGGCAGCGACATCAACGGCGTGTGGAGCGCTGACGATGGCATGCAGATCGGCGCCATGCAGGCCTTTGAAAACGCCGGCCTGCTTGACAAAGTCAAGTTCGCCTCGGACGGGCTCTATCCGACAACGCTGGAAGACATCAAGTCTGGCCGTGGCAACAATGCCATCGTCGGCGAGACCTTCCATCGCGGCTACATGGCCTCGGCCGTCGGTCTTTACACCGCCTACCTTGCGGCAAGCGGTCAAATGAAGCCCGGCGAACAGCCCCTGGATAAGCGTGAGAGCCTGTTCAAGCTGAGCTGCCTGACACCGTCAAACTATAAAGACTACCTCAAGTACGATGAAGCTGGCGCTCCAGCGAAGTTCATCGAACAGCTGGAAAAGACTGGCCCCTGGGCCGCGGAACCCATGCCACTGGTCGGTGGCGGTGCGGAAGAAATGCCGAAGTAATTCAGGCAATCCGTCATACACAACACTCCGGCCGGAACCATCGATCCCGGCCGGAGCCTACAGATACAATCGGTACTGAATCTCAATAGCTGAGAAAACGACTTTACAAACTGGCGCCGCGTGACCAACGTTGAAGTCCAGGTCGCCACACCATCAAATCGATTTGAGACCACAGAACATGCGATTGATCTTGCCAAAAGACTGGAAGGGCCCTGCCAGCCTCATCGCATCCATGGTCGTGCTCATAATTATTTTCGCGTTCCTCAATCCGAGGTTTGCAAGCATCGAAAACTTCAGGAACATCCTGTTTCAGGTGGCTGTTCCCCTGATCATCA
>JAYSUN010000172.1:0-16264 GCA_043719045.1 Hyphomicrobiaceae bacterium
CCTCGGCCGCGGCTCGCAGATCAACGTCGGCAACGGCGGTAAGGCAACTGGACGCGGCGCCAACGCTTCCGGCGGAAGCGGCAACACCGTCATCTACAAGTGATCCAACCTAACCTGGCGTGCTGCCCCCTGGAAAACGGCACGCCAGACTTCGTCAACCCCGCGCACAAGGAGACCCCACTTGCGCCCGATCATGATCTTCAATCTCTTGCTTGCCGCAGCCCTGCTGTCCGGGCAAGCCCTCGCACAATCTCAACCCCCGGAGCCATCCATGCCTCATTCCCGCGCCGAAGTTGGCAAAGCTCGAGCGGCTGCTGCCAAAGCGCGCGCGGCTGCATTGACCGCTGGCAAAACCGACCCGTCGCAATGCTCCGACAAAAAAGCCCATGACGGCAACGGCGGCATCGTCTTTGGTCGCGGCGGCAACGCCAGAGGTGGCACCGGCAACATCGGCAGAAACACCGGCAACGGCGGCGTCGTTCTCGGCGACCAGGGCGATGCCAGTGGCGGCGACAGCAACTTGTCGTTGAACGAGCCCTGCGACAGCAAAGTCAGCCTCGGCAATGGCGGCGTTGCCGTCGGCCGTGGTGTCAAAGCCAGTGGTGGCAGTGGCAATATCGTTAAATTCTGACACGTCGGTTCAACCGGGTGCGTGGCGACGATCCTACTCGCGGATTGTGCGCCACGTAGCACCAATCCGCACCACCACTGACGTGTGCGGATTGGTCGACGCGCGCGGGGCTGGCCGGGTGGCCGCGCGCCAAGAAAAGAGACGACCAGCCCGCAGTCCCCTAGAGGCAAGAGGCAAGATTTCTGCGGGCTGGTATAAGCCTGCTGCGGCATCGGCTGCACTAGCCTTTCGCCTGCAAGAGGCGCACGTTTCAGACAGCCGCACTTGCGCTGGAGCCCTTTGCGATGGCCAACACCCTGTCCCAAACTGTTTCAATGTCAGCCCAACTCGCCAGCCAAGGCGCCCGCCTCGCTTGGTATTTTGGCCTCGCCCGCGCGCTGGAACGCCAAGCCTCCCGTTTTAGCGAAGTCCCCAAATATCGACCCCGCCGTCCTGTGCCGACTCAACGCGAACTCATCGCCGACATCGGCCAACTATTGTTGGCTGACGCCGCAGCCGTCAGCGCCGGCCTGTATCCTGCAATGAGCGACGGCTCGGACACGCTCTTGGAACACGTGGCACGCATCCGCGCGATGTTTGCTGATCTGCCGACAGCCATCGCCCGCCGCGCGAGCGAAGATGCAGCCAGCGCCAAAGCTGCCCCTGAAGCCGAGGGATTACCCGACTATTTCACTCAGGATTTTCATTTCCAGACGGGCGGCTACCTGACGGCAGACAGCGCGCGTCTGTACGACATCCAGGTCGAGACATTGTTCATGGGCTCGGCTGGTCCGATGCGGCGCGCAGCTTTGCGCCCGATTTCAGAATTCATGAGCGGCCGCGATCAGCGCAAAACCAGCTTGCTTGATGTTGCCTGTGGTACCGGCCGTTTCCTGCGCCAGTCCCGTCTGGCCTACCCCGCCATGACCTTGACCGGCCTGGACCTGTCAAAACCGTATTTGGCCGAGGCCGGGCGCCAACTTGATGGGCTCCGCCGCGTTGAGTTTTTGCCAGCCAACGCCGAACACATCCCATTGCCTGACGCCAGCCAGGATATTGTCACTTGTATTTTCTTGTTCCACGAGCTCCCACCGAACGTGCGCCGCACCGTGACGGCCGAGATTTCGCGGGTGCTGAAGCCCGGCGGCTTGTTTGTCTTCATCGACAGCCTGCAGATGGGCGACAAGCCAAACTGGGATGGACTTTTGGAAGCTTTCCCCGTGCGCTTCCACGAACCCTACTACCGTCATTACGCCATCGACGATCTGGATGGCATGTTCAATGCAGCTGGGTTGACGCTACGGGAAACCCAACTGCCGTTCTTAGCCAAGATGATGGTGCGGCAGCGCACGGCATGACGTCGGTGCCGGGTCCGGCTCCATTTTTTCACACGTGCGCTATTTCGGCTGCGGACCAGCACTGACCATTGTTTCACCAGCCGATTATGACTACACCGCGAGCTTAAGATCGTCGTCCCTAAGCCCCGCGAGCCCCTTCTATGCGCCTCTCCCGCTATTTTCTGCCCGTCCTGAAAGAGACGCCGAAAGAGGCTGAGATCGTCTCGCACCAGCTGATGCTGCGCGCGGGCATGATCAAACAGGAAAGCGCCGGCATTTACGCGTGGTTGCCGCTCGGCCTGCGCGTGCTCGACAAAATCAACAAAATCGTCCGCGAGGAACAAAACCGGACCGGCGCCGTCGAATTGCTGATGCCGACGATTCAATCAGCCGACCTCTGGCGCGAGAGCGGACGCTATGAGGCCTACGGGAAGGAAATGCTGCGCATCCAGGACCGCCACGAACGCGACATGCTGTTCGGGCCGACGAATGAAGAAATGATCACCCAGATCTTCAGCACGCACGTCAAAAGCTACAAACAGTTGCCTTTGAACCTGTATCATATCCAGTGGAAATTCCGCGACGAAGTGCGCCCGCGTTTCGGTGTCATGCGCTCGCGCGAGTTCCTGATGAAAGATGCATATTCGTTCGATCTCGATCAGGCGAATGCGCGGCACTCCTACAATAAGATGTTCGTCGCCTATCTCCGGACATTTGCCCGCTTCGGCCTGAAATCGATTCCGATGCGCGCCGATACCGGCCCCATTGGTGGCGATCTCAGCCATGAGTTCATCATCCTCGCCGACACTGGCGAAAGCGAAGTCTTTTGCCACAAGGATTTCCTCGATTATCCTGTGCCACCCGCCACCACAAATTTCGACGACATCGCAGGCCTCCAAGCCACGGTCGATAAGTGGACCAGTCTATATGCCGCCACGTCGGAAATGCACGATGCTGCGGCCTACGATGGCGTCGCAGCCGACAAACGCGTGTCAGCACGCGGCATCGAGGTTGGTCACATCTTTTATTTCGGCACCAAATACTCAAGTCCAATGAAGGCCGCCGTCCAGGGCCCCGATGGCAAACCCACAACCGTGCATATGGGCAGCTACGGCATCGGCCCGACGCGTGTCGCAGCAGCCATCGTCGAAGCCAGCCACGATGCCAACGGCATCATCTGGCCGGTGTCGGTGGCACCATTCGAGGTCGGTCTGATCAACCTGAAGGCCGGCGATAAGGACACCGTTTACGCGTGCAACGATCTCTATCAGAAACTCGAGCGCGCCGGAGTTTCCGTCCTGATGGACGACACCGATGACCGCGCCGGCGGCAAGTTCGCCAGCATGGACTTGATCGGCCTGCCGTTCCAGTTGATCGTCGGCCCGAAGGGTCTGAAAACCGGTGAAATCGAGATCAAGGAACGCAAGACCGGTGAGCGCGTGAGTCTGAGCATGGACGCAGCGTTGCGGAAGCTATCGGATGTGATCTCGGCGCGGCGTATGATCGGCTGACGCGGCAAAGCACCAGATCGCGCAACCTCAGCCGGCAAGCGAGACGTCGCCTGAAGTTGCAAGTCTGCATCACCCTGCAGACCGCGTATGCGGTTTCTTCGCCATGCATCCTTGCTCAGATCCGCTCAGAACGATATGGCACCCAGGTGATCGGGAAAAACTATCGAGAGTGAGATCTCGGCGATAAGTTAGTGTCGGCTGTAGGGCCTGAAGGGGCATGACCATGGACGCGTTTTTTGGAGGTATGCCTGCCGCAGAATTCTGGCCGGCGCTGGGTCAGATCATGTTGATCAACCTGATCCTGTCTGGCGACAACGCCGTCGTTATTGCGCTGGCCTGCCGTGGTCTCGCGCCAAGTCGGCGAAAATGGGGGATTATTCTCGGCGCCGCCGTTGCCATTCTCATGCGTATCGCCTTCACCGGCGTTGCGATGCAATTGCTGTCGTATCCCTGGCTGATGCTGATCGGGAGTCTGTTGTTGTTCTGGATTGCCATCAAACTGGTGGTCGAGGACGGCGACGAAAAAGACGTCAAGGAATCGAGCAACATCTGGGGTGCCGTCCAAACCATCGCCATTGCCGATCTCGTGATGAGCCTCGATAATGTCGTGGCTGTCGCCGCAGCCGCCAAAGGCAACTGGTCGCTGATCCTGATCGGTCTCGTCACGTCGATGCCGCTGATCATCTTCGGCGCGACTCTGGTGATGTGGCTGCTGAGCAAATTGCCGATCCTGGTTTGGGCGGGCGCCGCGTTGTTGGGCTGGATTGCAGGTGAGCTGATCGTTTCGGATCCAGGCGTGGTCGCACTCATCAAAACCTACATGCCCGACATCCTGTATGCGCCGGATGCCGAACTTCCGAAGGCATTCGCTGTGACCTCAGCTGTCAAACATGCTGCATCCGCAGCCGGTGCAGCGGTCGTCCTCGTCATGGGCGCACTCCTCCGCGGGCTCGGCAAAAAGAGCGTTCACGCTTAACCAAGGACCGATATGCTGCAAGTGGCGACACATGCACTGGTGCTGACTGGTGAGGCGGGACAGGGAGCGGTCACCGCCTCTGTCGTTCGGACAGCGGCACAAGCCATGGTGGCGAGCCCGACCGTAGTGCGTTGGCTCGCGCCAGGAGATGCTGCAGAAATCCCGGTCTCCTTAGTGCCGAGTTTCGATCGCGTGGCGCAACTGAGTGCGCTTCAGGCAGTCATTCGGGAACCAATCGACATCAATCTGGTACCGCTGGCCAAGCGCCGGAAGCATCTGCTGATTGCCGACATGGATTCGACCATGATCCAGCAGGAATGCATCGACGAGATGGCGGCACTCTTTGGTCTCAAGGAACGAATATCCGCCATCACCGAGCGCGCGATGCGTGGTGAGCTGCAGTTTGAAGCGGCCCTGATCGAGCGCTTGGCCTTGCTGAAGGGATTGGATGAGGCGGCCCTGGAGCGCGTTTACACGCAACGCATTGTGCTGATG
Source organism: Hyphomicrobiaceae bacterium (assembly GCA_043719045.1). Classification (GTDB taxonomy): domain Bacteria; phylum Pseudomonadota; class Alphaproteobacteria; order Rhizobiales; family Hyphomicrobiaceae; genus JABFRJ01. The sequence goes on from JAYSUN010000172.1 coordinate 4,930, forward strand.
CCCGGCGCCAAAACGTTGCTTGCGACCATGAAGGCGAATGGTGCCTACACAGCACTTGTCTCCGGCGGTTTCACGTTCTTCACCTCGAGGGTCGCGAAGGCCGTTGGCTTCGATGTCAATCGTGCCAATATGCTGGAATTCGCTGACGGGCACTTGACCGGTCGTGTCGCCGGCCCGATCCTTGGCAAACAGGCCAAGCTTGCGGCCCTCCAAGAGTTTGCGGCCAAACGCGGACTCCCACTCAGTGACACGCTGGCCGTCGGCGACGGCGCTAACGACCTGGCCATGGTGTGCGCAGCAGGACTGGGCGTGGCTTTCCGAGCCAAACCCGTGGTCGCGGCCGAAGCCCATGCAGCCATCACCCATGGAGATCTGACCGCGCTGCTCTACCTTCAGGGCTATTCCCGAGCCGATTTTGCACATGTTCCGTAAGGTTTAACGCGACGCGTGCCCGTAAACGGGTTCAAGTTCCGGCAGTGATCGGCTACAACAGCATCGAGCTTTGTGGCTCAATCTAAGACATAGAGAAATACCAGCAACACGCTGCGCGTGCGTTGCCGGGAGCTGCAAGAGGCGCGCTATGATGGAACATCCCGGATTTTTTGAACGCGCCGGCCCTTTCGCGTTGTCGGTCGTCGCGCACAAAGCCGGGGCGGAACTTGCAGCCGACGCCGATGGATCGCAGCTGATCTATGACGTTCGAGCACTTGCGGACGCCGGTGTCGGGCACTTGGCATTTCTCGATAACCGCAAGTACTTAACCCAACTCGAAGTCACCAAAGCTGCGGCCTGCTTGATCCAGCCCACCTTTGCGGCGCGCGTCCCAGCTGGCACGCTTGCAGCGGTAACCAAGCAGCCTTACCGCGGCTTTGCGCTGGCAATGCAGTTGTTTTATCCCTCAGCGATGCACTCCAAAGCCAGTGAAGCCAAACCGGGTGACCCGCTGATCCACCCGACGGCCCGGATCGAAGACGGCGTGCGCATTGAACCCGGCGCCGTCATCGGCCGCGAGGCTTGGATTGGGCGCGATACGCTGGTCGCGGCGGGCGCCGTCATTGGCTACCGCGTCACGGTTGGCCGCGGTTGTAGTATTGGCCCAAGCGCCAGCGTGATCCATGCCCTGCTCGGTGATCGCGTTGTGGTGCATGGCGGTGTTCGCATCGGCCAGGATGGATTCGGCTTTGCAATGGGCGCGGGCGGCCACATCAAGGTCCCACAGATCGGTCGTGTCATCGTCCAGGACGATGTCGAGATTGGTGCCAATAGCTGCATCGATCGCGGTGCCCTTAACGATACAATCATCGGAGCCGGGACGAAGATCGATAACCTTGTGCAAATAGGTCATAACGTCGTGGTCGGTCGGCACTGCGTGATTGTCGGCCAGGCCGCGATCGCAGGGTCTGCAGTTCTTGAGGACTATGTTGTGATGGGGGGCCAAAGCGGAGTCGCCGGCCATATCCGGATCGGCATGGGCGCACAGATTGCTGGCGCCAGTAACGCCAAGGACAGCGTACCGGCCGGTGCGCGCATGGTCGGGATCCCAGCTAAGCCGATCCGTGAGTGGGCGAGGGAGCAGGGGGCGATCAGGCGTCTTGCGGCTAAACAAACCGGGATTGAACCGACCAGTGATGACGGGGCAGCCTCAAACACGTGACACGCAACGCCGCCGGTCATTGGGCGGCTGTGGATTTGCCGGGAAAGACCAGACGGATGGACGCCAGTACACCTCCCAAGCGCGAGCTTGCCACCGCCGACGTACAGAAGATCATGCAGCTTCTACCGCATCGTTATCCGTTCCTGTTGCTCGACAAGATCATCGACATCGACCGCGATCAATCCGCGATCGGCATCAAGAACGTGACCATCAACGAGCCATTCTTTCAGGGTCACTTCCCGAAGTATCCGGTCATGCCTGGGGTGCTGATCATCGAGGCGCTGGCGCAAACCGCTGGTGCGATCTGCGTGCACAATTCCGGTGCGATCGACATCCCGCAAATCGTCTATTTCATGGGCATCGACAATGCCAAGTTCCGCAAGCCCGTGCTGCCCGGCGACCAATTGCGTCTCCACGTGAAGCAGGTGCGCAATCGCGCCAATGTGTGGCGCTTCAAGTGCGAAGCCAAGGTCGACGGCAAGACTGTCTGTGAAGCCGATATCAGCGCCATGATCGTGGACCCACGTGATGCCCAAAAAAGCTAAGTCTGCGGCGCTTTCGACAGCGAGAGCCGCGCGCGCGCCCGCCATCGTGACGACGCCGCAAATCCACCCGAGCAGCGTCGTTGAACGCGGTGCGGTGATTGGCAAAGCGGCCAAAATCGGGCCGTTCTGCATGATCGGCTCAAATGTCGTCATCGGTGATGGCGTCGAATTGACGAGCCATGTTGTGGTTGCCGGACGGACGGCCATTGGTGCCCGGACCAAGGTATTTCCGTTCACCTCCATCGGTCACCAGCCGCAGGATCTGAAGTACCGGGGCGAGCTGTCAACATTGACTATCGGCAGTGATTGCATCATCCGCGAAGGTGTCACAATGAACCCGGGCACCGAGGGCGGCGGCATGAAGACCGTCATCGGCGATAAATGCGTGTTCTTGGCCGATAGTCACGTCGGCCATGACTGCATCATCGGCAACAACGTGATTTTTTCACACTCGGCGATGGCCGCCGGCCATTGCAGCATCGCCGATTACGCGATCATCAGCGGCGGTGCCGCGGTCATCCAATTTGCCCGCATCGGCCAGCATGCCTTTGTCGGTGGCTTGTCGGGCCTTGAAAACGATCTAATTCCGTACGGCATGGCCATTGGCAATCGCGCGCATCTGCAGGGGCTGAACATCATCGGGCTGCAACGCCGGGGTTTCTCGCGTCCTGAAATTCATACCCTACGGCGGGCCTATCGGTTGTTGTTTGCTCCAGAAGGTACGCTCAAGGAGCGCGTCGATGACGTGGCCAACGAGTTTCAAGGCGAGCGCAGCGTTCACGAAATCCTGGACTTCATCCGCGCCGGCGTCAACAGCAAGCGCTCACTCTGCACCCCGCGGGAGACGCCGCGCGACATGGCGCCGGGCTAATTGATCATCATGACCGACAATGTGCTTGCGCCGGTTGGCCGTGTCGCCATTCTGGCGGGCGGTGGGGATTTGCCGTTGATGATCGCTGACAGCGTGCAACGGCGGGGCGGTCAAGTCGAAATCGTCGCAATTCAAGGCGAGGCGGATCAGGCCGTGACCGCTTATCCGCACACATGGGTCAATCTCGGTCAGGTCACCCGCATGCTGCGCGCCTTGCAAGGGCCGGCGAATTGGACAGGCCCGAATGCGATGGTCATTGCCGGGGCCGTGACGCGTCCGGACCTGATGAAAATTAGGCCCGATTTCGGCTTGATCCGGGTGGCAGCTCAAATCCTGCGCTTGATCAATGCGGGCGGTGACGACGCTCTCTTAACCAATGCTATCCGCATTTTTGAGCGTCAGGGGTTGACTGTTGTCGGCGTGCACGATGTGGCGCCCGAGTTGTTGATTGGCTCAGGCGTCTTGGGGCGGATCGAGCCCGATGCCTTGGCCGAGCGTGATCTGGCGGTGGCCGGGCAACTGCTGGCGAGTCTCGGCGGTCTGGACATTGGCCAAGCCATCGTCGTCGCTGACGGTCAGGTGCTGGCGATTGAAGGCGCGGAAGGCACCGACCGGATGCTCGCACGGCTGGCACGGTTGCCGCCACGGACCAATGCCGTGCTGCTCAAAGCGCCGAAACCGCGCCAAGAGAGACGCGTGGATTTGCCCACCATCGGCCTGCGCACCGTCTCTGCAGCCAAGGCGGCTGGCGTCCGCGGAATTGCCGTGGTTGCTGGCGCATCGATTGGTTTGCAACGTGCCGAGATGATTGTCGCAGCAGATGCTGAGGCAATGTTTGTGACCGGGCTCGCAGCCAGCGGCGACGCAGCCGGGGCAGCTGGCACGCATGTTGGCTCCGTGGTCTGTCATGGCAAGCGGCGGCCATCGGACAGGGATCTGGCTGACGTGCGCCGCGGTGCTGATGCCGTCTTGCGACTGGCCACATTTGCCACTGGCGAGGCTGCAGCCGTTGTCCGCGGTCATGTCCTCGGATTGTCGGCGATGGAGGGCCCACTGGGTCTACTTGAGCGGGTTGCGAACCTCAGCCAATGGGGACTCGAACGCTTCCAGAAAAAACGCGGTGCCTGCGTCGTACGTGTCGATGGCGCTGTCACCACGGCGTCGCTGCTACCCGTCCTTGCCCGCGTCGCGTCCGCTGGGTTCGCCGGGCTCGCAATGGTCATGACCGACACTCGACACATCGCACCGGCACTCATCCGCATGGCTGACGCGCACAACCTGTTCTTGGTATCTCTCCAGCCCCATTAGCCATATCTGTTGCAACTCCGACGCTACCACGCGGCGCTTCCACCAACCGCAGTGACGCTGGTCTGGTCCCCGGCTAGTGTGACGTCGCGCCTTGGTTGATCGGTGTTCCGGCTCGACTGGTATCAACCAAGGCGCGATGAACGCCACACTCAGCCCATGCTTTTGCTAGTGGCCCTCATGTCGCGCCAAAATTGAAAGAAGTCGCGGCCATTCAGCAATTTTGGCGCGACGGGCCACGAGCAGACCCATCCAAACCAGAAGGCCTCGCCGACATGGCGTATGATCAAGTCACCCGCAGCGTTACGATCTCGTCGTCAAAACGGGAATTGCGCTTGTTCGTCGTGGCCGGTGAGCACTCGGGCGATGCGTTGGGCGCCAAGCTGATGCAGCGGTTGAACGAAGATGCGCGCGGACGCTTTCGCTATCTCGGTGTCGGCGGACCGTTGATGCAGCAGCATGGTCTTGTGTCGCAGTTTCCGTTGTCTGACGTTGCGGTCATGGGGCCGCTCTCGATCCTGCCGCGCCTGCCGCGCATCATCAATCGGGTGTATCGCACGGTCGACGCGGCGATCGCGGCAGAGCCGGACGCCATAGTGATTATCGACAGCCCGGAATTCACCCATCCGATCGCGAAACGGATCCGCCGAAAGCGGCCCGACATCCCGATCATCGATTACGTTTCACCAAGCATCTGGGCGTGGCGTCCGGGCCGGGCGAAAAAGATGGCTCGCTATATCGATCACGTTTTGGCGCTGTTGCCCTTTGAGCCTGAGGCGCATCAGCGCCTGGGCGGTCCGCCATGCACGTATGTCGGCCATCCGCTGATCGAAAAACTGACAGACATCCGTGCACTTGATCCAAAGCTTCTAGCCGACCGTCTGCAGCGTGCCGACGGCCAGCCGGTCCTGGTGATCCTGCCTGGCAGCCGGCGGTCAGAGGTCAGTCGCCTCATGGAGCCGTTTGGGGCCGCGCTGGTGTCGCTGCGGGCGCGCGGCATCAATCCGATGGTGATTATCCCGGTCGTCGACAGTGTTCGAGATCTGGTGCTGGCGGGCTGTGCGTCCTGGCCGGTCGAAGCCCAACTGGTCGACGGCGAAGACGACAAATTCCGCGCCTTCAAACTGGCTGACGCGGCCTTAGCTGCATCCGGCACGGTGACCCTTGAATTGGCGCTCGCTGGAACGCCGATGGTGGTCGCGTACAAGGTCGACAGCGTCGCGTGGAGCCTTCGCTTTTTGGCCAACGCGCCATCGATCGTGCTGGCCAATCTCGTGCTCGGCGCCAATGCCTTCCCCGAATTTCTGCAGGACCGTGTCAACGGCGAAACTCTGGCGGATGCGATCCAGCCGTTGATGTCCGCGACCGAAATCCGACAGCTTCAACTTGATGCCCTCGCACGAATTCCGGATCAAATGCTGCTCGACGGCACCACCCCTAGCGAAGCCGCAGCCAGGATCGTCTTGGACATTGCCGAACGCGGACGCAGCCCCGAAACGGCAAGGTCGCGTTGACGTGATCCCAAGCCGCACAAACACTAACGTGTGCGGGCTGGTATCCGCGCGCGGGACTGGCCGGGTGGCCGCGCGCCAAGAAAAGAGTATCCGCGCGCCGGTCCTGCCGCTGACCGCGTGTCGCCACGCGCAGGCAAGACAAGGCCGGTTCCTGCCGGCACCATCGGCCGAGTCAAAACTTTCCGCGCGCCGGTATGAGTCGATCCACAGCGAACAGACTGATGTCTTGTGCGGTCGTGCCGTGCATCGCCAGATCCGCCAAGATCTCACCGATGCCAGCGCAGAATTTGTAACCATGCCCGGAGAAGCCGCCGGCGACCCAGGTGTGGCCATGGCCGGGGAGGCGGTCGATGACAAAATGGTTGTCCGGAGAATTTGTATACATGCAGGTTTTCAAGCCGATGGGCTGCCCCACAGCACTTGGAAAATAGCGGCCAACCGTTTGGTCAAGCACCGCGACATCAGCCGCATCGATGGAGCGCTCGACAGTGCCTGGCGTCGTCGCCTCGTTGCGGTGGCCATGTCGGCCCAGCTTGAAACCGGGACGGTCCTGTTCCGGGAAGCCGTAATAGTCGCCGGTTTCGTCGGCAACGATAAAGATCGGAAACTGCCCGGGTGCAAAGGCTGCTCGGTCGCGTGGCTGATACCAACCGACCACCTGCCGCTCTGGGGTCAAAAACTCTTGCAATGACGGCACGAACTGCCCGCTCCACGGACCTGCGGTGATGACCAGCGTCTCCGCCTCGTAGCGGCCTCGATCGGTCGTCACCGTCACGCGGCCGGGCTGCTCGGTGAAACCCAGAACCGTTTCGCGGCAGCGGATCTCCGCGCCGTGCGCCAAGGCGACGCGCACATGGGCAAAGATGGCGCGCTCGGCCGACAAAAAGCCCGCGTCTGGCTGGTAGACCGCCTGAAACGCAGCGGGCAACCGCCAAGCTGGATAGCGTCGCATCACGTCGTGCGCGGATAGGACTTCGTGTTGAAGTTGATGCTGTTCGCAGGCAGCTTTGGCCCCTGAAAATACAGGGTCCGTGGGTAAACTGATATCCAGTCCACCAGTCCTGAAGAGCAACTGCTCTTCGGCATCGCGCTCGAGCCGTGCCCAGGCTGCATGAGCGTGGTGCATCAGCGGCACGTAAGCCGGGTGTAGAAAGTACGCAAACCGATAGATGCGAATGCCAGCGCCGGACGAGCCGAGTTCGTGGCCGAGATCAAATTGCTCCAATCCGAGCACGCGCTGACCGCGCCGGGCGAGCGCACAGACCGCAGCCGAGCCCATGCCGCCAACACCGATGACGATGCTATCAATCACCTCGTCCATCAACGCATTCCAAAAATTGCGCTGCCGACGCGGACATGGGTGGCGCCCAGGTTGATCGCTGTCTCGTAGTCCGAGCTCATCCCCATGCTCAAACCATCAACGGCATTGTCTTTGGCGAGTTTGGCCAAAAAAGCAAAGTGGACGGCCGCCATATCGTCGATCGGCGGAATGCACATCAAACCGGCGATTGTCAGTTTCAATTCTGTCCGGCAATAGGCGATGAAGGCGGCCGTTTCGGTGGGGGCAATGCCGGCTTTTTGCGGCTCTTCGCCCGTGTTGACTTGAACGAACAGTTTCAGCTGACGATCTTGTCTGGCCATTTCGCTCGCGATTGCCGCAGCAATCTTCGGCCGATCGACGGTGTGCATGACATCGAACAATTCGACCGCCTCGCGCGCCTTATTCGATTGCAGCGGGCCAATCAGATGCAATTCGATATCAGGATGAGCAGCCTTCAACTGAGGCCACTTCTTTTGTGCCTCCTGGACGCGGTTCTCGCCGAACACCCGCTGTCCAAGTTCAATCATGGGCTGAATGTCCGGCGCATCAAAGGTCTTGGATACCGCAATCAGAGTGACAGCACTTGGGTCACGCCCGGCTTCACGCGCGGCCATCTCGATCCTGGCGCACACATCTGCAAGGCGCGCGGCAGCCGTAGTGTTTGACGGAAGTATCATGAGCCGTGGATGTCCAGCAAAGAGGGCTGTCAATCCACTACCGCATTTTCCGGTAAAGTGGAGTCCGGTGAGTCGCAGAAAGTGTGACAAGCAATGAGTTTAGAGCGCTGTCTTGAGCCAGATCATGTAGCCAAAGCTCTAGAGAATTCGCCCTCGCAAGCCAACCTGCCGGCGAGGGCGATCGCACGATGCTTACTTCGACATCGCCGAACGGAGCATGCTGACCACAGCCATCAGAGCGCCGCCACCGAGGCCGCCACCCGCGACTTGGCCGAGGATCGCGCCGATGTCGAGACCGCCGCCGGCCTTCGCCATCAGAGCCGGAACCAGCATGGCGAGAACCTTGCCGCCGATGCCGCCGCCGAGGATACCAGCGACCGAATTCCAGATTGTGCCCATGCTCAGGTTTTTCAGGACCGCACCTGCGATATTGCCGCCGGCTGCGCCGCTGGCTAGTGAAACCAGCAAGCTGATAAGTGAAGCATCCATGTGACATCCTCCCGTTGCGCCCGGCCGTTCAACGTACCGCCGCGACTCGAAGGTTAGCACTGCAAGCACAGAAAGCATACGAGACATGCAGATTTATTGTCCAACCGTCCCACGTCGGTTCACCTAGTGGCCCAGTCCAAGGGCCGTAACCATGACCCGGAAAATCGCGGTATTGTGGAGGTGCCCGCGGATCAATTCAGCGCCAGGCCCCATGGCCGTTGCGATCACGTCGTCACCGGAATGCACACCGCCTCGGGAAGCTGTCGGCAGATTGCCAACGATGCGAGCAGATGTCGGCCCGCAATTCCTGTCGGCGGAGAAAAACGCCTGCAACGACGGACTAGGCAACGTCGGTTGGAACTCACCTTCTAAGCTTGGTTTGCCTGTGGCGCAGTGGTCTGGCAGGCCCGAAAAGACGAACGCAAGCCGACGCTTCGTGTCGATGCTGGGTGGATATCCATTTGCATCGGGCGGTGGATAATTCGGGAAACCGGCCGCGTTATAGATACCGAGTTTTTCACGCGGCCGTTGGCCCGGACGATCGTCGTCGTAGACACCAATAATTGATGCCCCGTGGGCGTGGTCGGGCACCACGATGATCAAGGTATCGTTGCGCAATCCGGCAAAGTCTTTGGCAATCTGCACCGCGTTGTCGAGCATGATCGTGTCGTAGACCGATCGCTCCCAGTCGAGCGAATGGCTGTATTTGTCGATCCGGCCGCTCTCCACCATCAAGAAGAAACCTTTGTCGCTGCGCGATAACGCGGCCAGCGCAGCCTTGGTCTGGTCGACCAGATCCGGTTGGTCGGGGTAGCGCGCGACCGTGCCCTTCTTTAAAATGCGTCGGTCAAGCGCGCCGTCGATGTGGCCGTTGTTGAACAATCCAAGCAGTTTTGCGGCACCGCCGTCGACCGCTGCCTGTAGGTCTGTCAGTGTGCTGACGTGAGCATAGCCCGATGCTTTGAATTTCTCGATATAGTTGTCCGCGTCGTCACGTTGACCGCCCTTGTCAGCCGGCAAGAAGAACGGTGTGCCTCCCCCCATTAACACTTCTGGCCGGGCCTCAAAAAACATGCGCACGATCTGGCTGTACTCGCGGCGATCACGAACGTGAGCGATCACGCCTGCAGGTGTTGCGTCCTCAACCTCCGTATTGGTGACGATGCCAACGGCAAGGCCAAGTTTTCGCTTCACGAGTTCGCCAATCGTCTCCACACGCGGATGATCGAGCGAGCTTTTGTTCCGCGCGCAATAGACACCGAGAGCATTGGTGCAGGATTTGTGGCCGGTGGTGAAGGCACTCATCGAGTTCGCGCTGTCGGTGATGATCGAATCCGTTCCGGCTGTCGAAATGAGTGCCATGTTTGGCATCGCATCCATCGCCAGCTCACCGCCATAGGTGCCTTCGTCAATGCCTTTCGACATCATCCGCGCGGCGGTTCGGTGCGCCACAGTCATGCCGTCACCAATCAACAGAATGACATTCTTTGCGCGCCGGACGGGGGTGTCATACACGTTCCAGATCACGCCGGTTTTGCTGTCGCCGCTCGCGACCTCAACTTTATAGCGACCTGGCGCAATGACGTTTGCGCCCTTGATCCATAATGCTGAATGTCCGGCGCCGTCTTCCTTCTCGATGTAGGTGGCGGGCTGTCCCAGAACTTTCGCAGCAGGCTCACCGTTGATGGTGATCTTGACCTTGTCCAACGGCGGCGAGCCGGGCAACTCGACTTTGAAGTCGAAGCGGCTGCCAGCCAGAATCTCCGCCCGGTTGATCGGGTAGATCGTCTGGGCATCGGCGGCTCCGGACGCAAGCCATGCCCAGGCGACGGCGATGAGTGTTTTGAACTGCCGCATAAATCAGCCTCCGAATTGCCATTGAGCGGCACGTCTCAACGCCGTGGCGGACACGTCCGGATGCCAGTCCCCGAGAGCGCATAGTTGAGCATTTTTGCAGCCAACTGCGCGGCCGTGAAATCGTACGCGTGGAACCCAGGCATCGGTGCAAACTCGACCAGATCCATACCCACAATGGAGCCTGCCGCCTCGCACGCGCGCCGCAAAATCGCGAGCGTCTGTAGATAGCTCATGCCTCCGGGAACCGGCGTTCCCGTAGCCGGCATGACGTGCGCATCGAGCGCGTCGATATCGACGGTGATGTAGACGGGCCGCCCGCGCAGTGGGGCGACGATAGCATCAATGTCCCAGCGGGCTTGATCCTTGCTGAAATGTACGTGGATGCGCTGTCGGTTGGCCTCGTAGAAATCAGCTTCCTCCTGACAGAAACCACGAATCCCCACAGATACCAGCGTGATGTTGGTATGATCGAGAACCCGGCGCATGGCGGCAGCGTGTGAGTAATGTTCGCCCTGATAGCCGTCGCGCAAATCCCAATGCGCATCGAACTGTAACACCACCAGATCCTGGTGCCGCTTCGCGAACGGTCGGATCGCACCGGCCGTCAGCGCATGTTCGCCACCCAGGACAAACGGAAACTTCCCGGCCGCCAGAACCGCTTCAACGAGACCTTCCAACTGCGCCAATGCAGCCATCTGTCCTGTGGCGATCTTCGGTTCGGCAATCGCGGCAACACCATAATCCTTGTAAGGCTCGCGCCACAATTCCTCGTCGAACAACTCCAGCTGATGGCTGGCAGCCATAATCGCAGCTGGCCCGAGCTTCGTACCGCCTCCGTAACTGACTGAAGCTTCCAGGCCGAATGGAATGACCACCGCACGAGCGGCATCAGGCGTCGCCGCGTCGTCGCGCAATGGATCGAGAAAGCTCTCAGGCCCAGGCAGATACGTCAACCCGGATTTGGCGGCTGATTTCGATGGCGTCTTGGTCATGGCGGCCCGATTCGCTTGGTCTGAGACCAACGCATACACCAGACGACAGCAATGATGTTATACCAATCCGCATAAACACTGACTTGCGCGGATTGGTATCCGCGCGCGGG
>JAYSUN010000173.1:0-16263 GCA_043719045.1 Hyphomicrobiaceae bacterium
TCGGAGCCTTCACGCACTGTGCCAACAGCAGGCTCTTGGCCACCGCCAAAAATGCGTTTGATCAAAGATGCCATGTGAATGTCCCCAGTAGATGAAGATGAGCCTGCCGTGGCTCGGCTGTCATTTAAGCATATGCTGCCGTTTCCTGACGAGGGGTGGCAAGTCATTTCGCTGTCGTTGACACTGCGGCACACAACCTGTCGGCACCCAATTCCGTTCCATGGCGCCCCCTGTTCGAGACCATGGCGTCGACATCGGGACCTCTGTCGCGGCAAACACCTCGATCCGGCCAGACTCGATCCGCCCAGACTCGATCCGCCCAGACTGGCCATTCCATCGCGACGATGCTAACGCGAGACAAAGTTTCGCCCGCGAAAGTCCAGATCATGCCCGTCGATGCGCCAGTGTCCGTTGAGAAGCCGCCGCTGGTCTTGATCCCAGGGCTGACCTGCACAGCTGCGCTATGGGCGCCGCAGGTGGCAGATCTCAGCCGATTTTACAGCATCTCGATTGCCGATCATTCACGAGCCGACAACATGCACGCGCTGGCCAAGGGCATTTTATCCCGTGCGCCCCCGACATTCGCGCTCGCCGGACTTTCGATGGGTGGCTACATCGCCTTCGAGATCATGCGGCAGGCGCCGGAGCGTGTCACCAAACTGGCTCTGTTGAACACCAAGGCCAATCTTGATCCGCCGGAGCGGGCGGGTGAGCGGCGGCAACTGGTCGAAGAAGCCAAGCGCAGCAGTATGCATGCCATCATGAAAAAGTTCTTGCCGATGTTCATTCATCCTGACCGGATGACCGACACGCGGCTGGTCGCGACCGTCAAAAAGATGGGCGTCGATACCGGCGTTGAGGTCTTCGCCTGCCAGCAGGAAGCTATTCTGGCGCGCCCTGACAGCCGCCCGACATTGGCCACGATCAAGTGCCCGACGCTGGTCCTGGCGGCCCGGCAGGATGCGCTGATCCCCGTGTCGGAACATGAGGCGATGGCGCTCAAGATCCCAAATGCGCATCTGGAAATTATTGAAGATTGCGGGCACCTCTCGACTTTGGAACGGCCGACGCAGGTCAATGCTGCCATGCGGCGCTGGCTGAAGGGTTGAGAACGCGTCGGACGCTGTTCTTCCGCGACCCCGAAGGCAACATCATTGAAATTTACGCCGAGATTTAACTGATACTCAGCTTTAACGACACTGGGCTTTGACCACACTTGACGTCAGCGCGCAGGCTGCCACCAGCATCTGGTGCGTCGAGACGTGGTGTCGCCGCTGATCCACGCCCCAGTTGCCATCGACGACAAACCCGGTTCATGTGAGCGTCCCGACGTCTTGGCTTGCCGCCATCAACTTCTACTTATGAGCCCACGCATGACTTTCAAGCCGTTGTTTCACCCGCAAGCGATTGCTGTCTACGGTGCGTCTGAAAACCTGACGCGCATTTCAGGGCAGCCGATCAAGGCATTGCGCGCAGCAGGCTACAAGGGCGCGCTGCACTTCATCAATCCGAAATACACAGAGCTGCACGGCCAGCCGTGTTACCCGAATGCGGCCTCAGTGCCGCAGCCATGCGATCTGGCGATCATTGCGGTGCCGGCAACAGCCGTGCCGGCCGCGGTCGCTGAGTGTGGCAAGGCTGGCATTCCAACAGCCGTGGTGTTGACCGCCGGTTTTCGCGAGTCCGGTGACGAAGGCCGCGCGCTGGAGGTCGCACTCAAAGCTGCGGCACGTGACAACAAGATCCGCGTCATCGGACCGAACTGTCAGGGCATGATCTCGGTCTCTGCGCGGGTGTGGGCGGCGTTCGGATCGATCAGCGAGGAGACCGAACTTAGAGATGGTGGGGTCAGCTGCGTGTTTCAGTCCGGTGGCTTCGGCTACGCCATCGTCAATCTCGCGGACTTGCAGGGCGTCGGCTTCCGGTACTGCGTTTCGTCCGGCAATGAAACCGATACGACGACGCCAGAATTGCTGGAGGCATTTCTCGACGACCCCGGCACGACCATGGCGTTTGCGGTCATCGAGGGCACGCCGGATGCGCGCCGCCTGCTCAATGTTGGCCGCAAGGCACTCGAAACCGGCAAGCCGGTATTGATCTGGAAGTCAGCAACCACCGAGGCGGGTGCGAAGGCCGCGGCGTCGCACACGGCCAACATGACGGGGCGCGCCGATTTGTTCCGTGCAGCCTTCCGCCAATCCGGCCTGATCGAGATCGACGACGTCGAGCCGATGGTGGATATTGCAAAACTCGTAATGCAGGCTCGCCTGCCGAAAGGCAATCGCATCGGCGCGCTGTCGATCTCCGGTGGCTCGGGCATCGTGTTCGCGGATCGTTGCGTGCGTGAGGGTTTGGTGTTGCCGCCGTTCTCGTCAGCCACTGTTGCGGCGCTGTCGGAGATCATCCCGAGCTTCGGATCGTCGGAAAACCCGGCCGACGTGACCGCTGGCATTTTCAATGACATGGGCCTGTTGACCAAGACGCTGGACATCGTCTTGGAAGATCCTGGCATCGATCAATTGACCATTATGCTGGCGTCGATCCCTGGTCCGCCAGCGGCTCGCGCGGCAGAAGCCATTGCCGCGGCATCGAAGAAGACCACCAAGCCGCTGCATGTGGCGTGGTCGGGGCGCCGGTCAAAGTCCGAGGCGGCGTATCGCATTCTCGAGGCCGCTAACGTGCCGGTGATTTCAACGCCGGTGCGGCTGGCGGAAGCGGCCGCGGCGTTGGCGCGGTTTGCCATGGACCGCGAGCGACTGTTGCCGCGCAAGGCGCCACCTGCAGCCAAGCCGAAAGCTTATCAACTGCCAGACGGGGCGCTGACGCTCAGCGAAGCTGAAAGCAAGGCCTTGCTGGCCGCGTTCGGCATCGCGACAACGCAAGAGGTATTTGTGCCGAGCGGTGAAGCGGTGCTTGGCAGAATTGCCGAACTTGATGCGCCGTTTGCTGTCAAGGTCGTGTCCCGCGAGATCGCGCACAAGAGCGAAGCCGGCGGGGTGAGGCTTGGCTTGCGCGATGTGAAGGCCGCGGCGGCCGCCGCCGAAGACGTCGTTGCCAATGCGCGAGCCTACAACAAGAACGCGCGGATTGACGGCGTTCTGGTGTCTGAAATGGCGTCGGGCATCGAGGCGATCGTCGGGGTCGTCAATGATCCCGCGTTCGGCCCTTGCGTCGCGGTTGGACTCGGCGGTGTGCTGACGGAAGTGCTCAAGGACGTCACCTACCGCGTCGCGCCGTTCGGCATTGAAACGGCACGGGACATGATTGCGGAACTGCGGGGCGCCAAACTCTTCGATGGCTATCGCGGGCAACCGGCGGGCGACAAGGAAGCCCTGGCAAGAATGCTGGTCGATGTCTCGCGCATGGCCTGGATGCTGAAAGATCGGCTCGCCGAACTCGATATCAATCCGGTGTTCGTCGGTCCAGATGGCGCGATCGCTGCCGATGCATTGGTGGTGTTGTCGTGAGCTGGCGTGAGGTTTTGTCGGCCGCGCCACTGGGCTTCGGTACCATGGCCGTCGGCGGCCAATATGCCCATGTCACCGATGCGATGGCGGTCGAAACGATCGAGGCCGCCTATGCTGCGGGGATCCGGTTCTTTGACACAGCGCCGCAATACGGCTGCGGCTTGGCCGAAGAGCGATTGGGCTTGGCATTGAGGACGTTGCCGCGGCATGAACTGGTGATTGCGTCGAAGGTTGGCAAGCGTATCGCTCCGCTCGGCGCCGGTGGCCAGCGCCAGCGCGAGGTCATTTTTCCAGGTGGCCATGATCTGGAAATGGTTTTCGACTACAGTTATGACGGCACCCTGCGGATCGTCGAAGGCAGTCTGAAGCGGCTTGATCTTACAGCACTTGACATGGTGCTGATCCATGATGTGACGCGGCACTTTCACGGCGACGACGGCGTCCACTCCCGTTTCGCCGAGGCTTGTGACGGCGCGGTCCGGGCGTTGCGACATTTGCGCGACGAGGGCGTGGTGGGTGCTATCGGGACGGGTTTGAAGGACACCGATATTGCCGCACGCTTCATTGAGGAAGCCGATATCGATGTCGTGCTGCTGCCTGGGCGCATCAGCCTGCTTGACCAGTCCGGATTCACGTTGGGACTTGCCGACTTGTGCCACAAGCACGATGTCGCTTTGATTGCCGCGGCCCCGTTTGACAGTGGCATTCTCGCGACCGGCTCGGCGGCTGGCGGACTGTCGGGCTATCAACCGGCTGATGCTAAGGTGCGCGCGCGTGTTGAGCAGTTTGAAACAATCTGCGCTGATTATGGCGTTGCCTTGCAGGCGGCTGCACTGCAGTTTCCGCGGCAACATCCAGCGGTCGCAGCGGTGTTGTGTGGCATGCGCAACAGATCCGATGTCAATCAGAACGCGGCATGGATGTCAGCGACTGTGCCACCCGCATTATGGTGCGCGCTGGCGCATGCAACGGGCCTCATTCTACCAGACAAGCTGGTATCGTAAAACCAACCGATCGGGACTCAGTTGCCGGTGTCGTGAGCAATTTCTAGGGTGTTTGCAGTCGTGCCATCGTTCGGCTGCAGTCACCGCCGCTCCCCTCGCCATCACCGAGGGCATGCGATATCTATGCGGCAGGACCGGTCAGAGCTTTTTCGGTTCGGTCTGACAGCCATTGGAGTAGTGTTGCATGGCCGCGCCAATCAAATCCGTAACGTTCGAAAGCAATCGGGCCCGATTGGAACCCCGCTTAGCCGAACTGAAGGTCAGTGGCATCGGACACTTTATTGCGGGCAAGCGTGTTGACGCTGACCGGACATTTGCGACGACGTCGCCGGTTGATAAATCCTTCATTGCCCAGGTGGCACAAGGCAGCGCCGACGACATCGACCGCGCGGCGAAAGCTGCAAAAAAAGCGTTCAAGAGTTGGGCCGCCTGGGCACCGGACAAGCGGCGGGCTCTGTTGCATGCGATTGCCGATCAGATCGAAGCGCATGCGGATGATCTCGCGGTGATGGAGTGCTGGGACACCGGGCAGGCACATCGCTTCATGTCAAAGGCGGCCGTCCGGGGAGCTGAGAATTTTCGTTTCTTTGCCGATCGCTGCGGTGACGCGCGCAATGGCGTGAACCTGCCGACGGCTGAGCATTGGAACATCACGACACGCGTGCCGATTGGTCCGGTCGGCGTGATTACGCCATGGAATACGCCGTTTATGCTGTCGACGTGGAAGATCGCGCCGGCGTTGGCTGCGGGTTGTACGGTGGTGCACAAGCCAGCTGAGTGGTCGCCGGTGACGGCCAATCTGCTGGTGCGGCTGTGCCATGAGGCGGGACTGCCCGAGGGTGTACTGAATACCGTGCATGGCCTTGGCGAGGAGGCCGGAAAGGCGCTGACGGAGCATCCGGATATCAAAGCGATTGGCTTTGTCGGCGAGAGCGCAACCGGGTCTGCGATCATGCGCCAAGGCTCGGAAACCTTGAAGCGCGTGCACTTTGAGTTAGGTGGCAAGAATCCGGTGATCGTGTTCGACGATGCCGATCTCGACCGCGCGCTGGATGCCGTCGTGTTCATGATCTACTCGCTCAACGGCGAACGGTGCACGTCATCATCGCGGTTACTGGTGCAGGCGAGCATCGCTGAGAAATTTACCGAACGGGTGGCGGCGCGGGTCAAGACCTTGAAGGTCGGCCATCCGCTCGACCCGAAGACCGAAGTGGGGCCGCTGATCCATCAGCGGCACGTTGACAAGGTGTGCTCGTACTTCGAGATTGCGCGCTCGGAGGGGATTACGGTCGCGGTCGGAGGGGCGCCACACGCGGGACCGGGCGGCGGCCACTATGTTCAGCCGACGCTGTTTACGGGTGTGAAGCCCGAGACGCGGATTGCGCGCGAAGAGATTTTTGGACCCGTGCTGACGGTGATCCCATTCCGCGATGAGGCCCATGCCATCGAGATTGCGAATAGCGTGCGCTACGGTTTGACCGGCTATGTCTGGACCAACGACATGGGGCGGGCGTTGCGCGTTGCCGATCAGCTCGAGGCCGGCATGATCTGGCTCAATTCAGAAAATGTCCGGCATCTGCCGACGCCGTTTGGCGGCACCAAAGACAGTGGCATCGGCCGCGATGGCGGTGACTACTCGTTCGATTTTTACATGGAAACAAAATTGGTCAGTCTGGCCAAAGGCACGCACGCGATTCCGAAGTTGGGGGCGTGAGCCTAGATCTGGGGACAGTCACCGTGCCAGCATCTTTGGTTGGTCAAATCTATTGTTTTTCAGGCGCGGTAACTGTCCCCAACGCTGTATTAAAGCTTCTCGGGATTGCCCGGTACTATTTTACCGATGATCCCACGGACTTGTCCGGTCTCGACATTGATCGTGGTGATGGTGTCACCATCTTTGCGATAGCGCGTGCACGGATTGACTGGTTGATCATCCCAGGTCGTGCAAATCGCGTTGTCCTTGGCCGTCCAGGTGCCTTTAGGCGAGGTCCCGTTCGGAAATTTTGCCGCAAGCTTATTGTCGTCCGCATAGTAAATCATGGCCGGACCTTTGCCGCGCGGGCCGCCGGGCAAGTCCTGGTAAAGTGTCTTGCCCTTGATCAGCGCGACCGCCTCCGCCGCGGTCAAGTCCTGCGCGACTGCTGTGCCAGCCATCAGGCTGCTGGCGACTAGAATCATCGAGGTGATTTTCAACATCGCAATCAATCCTTGGAAAACATGTGAAGATAATCGACCGCAGTTCAGTCGCTCAATCTTAGGAGCATGCCGCAGCGTTGGTCAATGATTGAGCGACATGATCGTGCGACCGGCGTGCGGGGACGTGATCGGATTGCGGGTGGTGCCGGTGGTCGGATTGAGTGGCCTGCTTATGGCAGGGCATCGATGAAGGCTGCCATGGACGCGCGGAGGATGGCGCGTTCGCCGGTGTTGGATTTGCCGAGGCGCACGATGACGCTGCGTTTGGATGGCACGGCAATGATGTATTGGCCGAGATGGCCGATCATTGCGGTCGTGTCGGCGCCGCCTTTGGGATGGAACAGGACGGGCTGCTGATTGGAAGCTGGGCCCGTGTTGAGCCAGAGTTGGCCGGCGTAATGGTTGTTGTTGATAGCGGCTGCTTGGCTCATCAGGATCGTGAGCCAAGCTTCTGAGACAAGGCGGCGACCGTCGCGCGTGGTGCCGCGGTCGAGCATGAACTGACCGAGGCGAGCATAATCGCGCGCGGTCATGTGGATCATGCTGCCGCCCAAAAACAGGCCGGCATTGTCGAAATCCCATTCCGCCGAGGTGATCCCAAGCGGCGCCCACATCCGTGCCATGAACCAATCGGCCACGGCGCGGCGTCGCTCCGCTGGATCCTTGGAGGGCGAGACAAGGTTGGTGATGATGTCGGCCAGAATGTGTGTGGTGGCGGTCGAGTATTGCCAATGCGTGCCTGGCGGATGGGACAGCGGACGGGCGATGGCATAGGCGGCTGCGTGCTGGGCACCGTCGCTGAACAGCATGCGGACGGTGTCGGCTTTTTCAATGGGCTTGCCGCCTTCGCTGCCTTCCTGGTGTTGCAGGCCAGAGGTCATCGTCAGGAGATGGCGGACGGTGATTTTTTCCCGGCCATCGGTGAGCGTGCGCCACGCAGGCACGGGGGCTGGTGCGTCGAGTTGGATGCGGCCTTCGTCGTGGAGCATACCGAGGGCGAGCGCCGTAATCGTTTTGGCCATCGACCAAGACACAAACCGATTTTCGGCCACATAGCCCGGAGCGTAGTATTCGAAGGCGATGTTGCCGTCGCGAATGACCAACAGCGCGCGCGTCTCACCGCTGCCGGGCGTCGTCAGGATTTCGGCCGCACCGGCCGCAGCAGGTTCGGCAGCCTCAGCTGCGCATGCGCCGATGAGGGTCGCAAGTGCGATGGTGATCCAGGTCAGTGTTTTTCGCATCGTCGGCTCCCTCGTTAGAGTTTAAGGTGATGATGACGATAGCGAAGTTTCGGGTGCGCTGCCACTAGGTAGGTGCCCAGCTTGACGGGGAGTTGGACTTGTGAGCCGACGGGGACGATGGATTGGGTTGGCGCTGGCCGGTGTTCTGGCCGTGGGATCTGCCTATGCCGTTGGCGTCGTGCTGCCGAAGCTGCAGCCCCGGGCACAAGTGGCGTCGGGCTATATGGCACGAGTGGCGTGCGCCTGTCATTTTGTCGGCAAGCGGTCGTTGGAAAGCTGTCTGACAGACAAGGAACCTGGCATGGAGCAAGTGCGGGTGACGATTGACGGTGACGCCAAACGGGTGATCGCAACCGTGCCATGGGTGGCATCTGCGCGGGCGACCTATACACCGGGGTTGGGCTGTGTGCTGGAGAAGTAAGGCCACCGCAATTGACCGTGGTTTCAGATGCATTTGAAGTAGTCGAACGGCTCGCGGCACGTGGTGCAGCGCCAGAGCGCCTTGCAGGCCGTGGAGCCGAATTCGGAGATTTTCTCAGTCGCTGTTGAATTACATTTGGGACAGGTGACGTAGTCGTCACCAAATAGCAATGCGCCTTTGGTGCGTCGCCCTGGTGGCGCGATGCCATAGTCCTTCAGCTTGGCGCGCCCCTCGATGGTGATGTCATCGGTGCTCCAGGCTGGCGAAAGGACACGGGCGACGCGAACATTTTGAAATCCAGCATCGCGAAGGGCGGCTTCGACAGCGAGTTCGATGGCGCGCACCGCGGGGCATCCGAGATAGGTTGGCGAGACATCGACAATGACGCTGTCGCCTGCGACGTAGACGCGCCGGAGAATGCCGAGATCCGCGATGGTGAGGACCGGAATTTCAGGATCGACAACGCCTGCCGCTACGGCGTGCGCGTGTGCGAGATCTAAGGCTTCAGAGACGGTGTTCGAGGCCACGGGGTTTGCTCCAGACCAGCATAAAACCAGCGAACGAGGGTCATGACATCATAGACCGGTTTGCCGGTGGCTGCACGAATGGCTTTGGCGTGCGGCACGAGATTGGTGCATTCAAGCACGATGGCGCCGGTGTTCGGGAAGAGATCGAGCAAGCGTTCCGCGGCTGCGATCGCCTCAGCTTCGCGGTCGTCGTAGCTATCGACAGTCGGGTCACCGAGCAGGGCACGGCGGAAATGGCCATCAACGGCAAGTCCAACGACAGGGGTGTCACGCGCGGCGCCGACGCCGTCGAAGTGCGGGCGGCCAAGGGCCTGGCCATTGAACGTGATGACGCCGATGCGCAGGCCGGCCGGAAGCAAGCGCTCGACCAGCGGGATCTGCAGGAGTGCGCTGGTGGCGACAGGGACCGGCAGGCTGCGGCTCAATTGCTGCTGATAGATGGCTAGAAAACCGCAACTGGTGATGATGCCGTCGGCTCCACGGGCGATCAGGCGGCGGGCGGCTTCGGTGAATGGCTCAAGGAAGCGATCGTCGGCAATGGTCGTGATGGCATGCGTCGTTGCGCCGGGAACCGTTTCGTAAAGCACCGGACAATCGAACGTCGCGGGATTCCCAAGATCACCCGGAAAGCGCTCGAACGCGTTGTCCAGCATCAGGACGCCGAGCGTGGGGCGATACGAAGGCATGTGGGCCTCAAAACGGCGTCGTCGTGGTCAAGGAGTAGTAAAAGAAAGTTGAGCCAAGAATGAAGACGAGGGCCGCACCGGCAAGGCCGATAGCGGTTTGCGCACGCGCCGCCCAGCTGTTGTCGGCCGCACCAGCCAGGCGAGTGGCGACATCACGTGAACCGGCGGCGAGGGCGGCAAGGGCCGAGACCGTAATCGCCGTGCCGATAGCCATGACGAAAGTGGCGATCACGCCTGCCCACATCAGGCCAAGACCATTGGCGACGAACAAAACGCCAATGGCGCCTGTGCAAGGACGGATGCCGACAGCGAAGGCGAGGGTCATGGCCCGTCCCCACGACCAGGCACCTTTAACAGCGTCCGCCGTTGGCATGTGGGCGTGGCCACAAGTTTCACAGGCGTCGCCGGGCACATGAGAGTGGGCGGCATGACCATGGGCGGCATGAGTGTGACCGTGATGATCGTGCTTATGGTCGTGGTGCTCATGAGCATGTGACTGGTGATGATCATGGGCTGAATGGCTCGGGCCTTTGTGTCGGTGGCCGGCATGGGCATGGCCTTCGTGTTGGTGCCCCGCGTGAGTGTGGCCATGATCATGAGCCGGACGCCCGGTCAGCAAAGCTCGGATCTGGCGAAACAGCAGCCATCCGCCAAATGCGGCAACAATGGCCCAACTGGCACGTTCCAGCACAGCTTCGGTGTCGGCGATCTGAGTGCGTGCGCCTTTCAACATCAACACGACGATGGCGAAAAGGGCGATGGCCGAAAACGCTTGCACGACCGATGACAAGAAAGCCAGCTGCACGCCGCGACGAACGGTCTGCCCGTCGGCCAGCATGTATGATGAAACGATGGCCTTGCCATGTCCGGGACCAGCCGCGTGCAACACGCCGTACGCAAACGAAAATCCGATCAGCACCATCGAGGCTACCAAAGCATTGCCAGACTTGATGTCGCGCAACGCGCCGGCCAAGGTGCTGGTAAATTGGCGCTGTTGTTGGCCGATCCACATGTACAGACCAGCCAGCGGTCCGGATGGTGGCTGAACGGCTTCGGTTTTGGCTGCGCCAGCTTTGGGCGGTAGAAAACTTTTCGGCGGTGCTGGTGTTGAAGGCTGGGTTGCCGGTTGGGATAAGCTTGGCGGATTGGTTTGGGCTTGGGCGATGTTTGACTTTGTCGACAAAATGCCAATGCAGCTCAAACTCACGGCAACAATGAAACCGGTCAGCTTGTGCATGTCATTTATTTCCCGGTGCAGGCGACGGAGATGGTTTTGGCAATGCCGAGACCAGCCGCGCCGCCACCCAATTGTTCGAAAAAGGATTCGCTCAATTTCTTGGCCTGATCAGCTTCTGGCTTAGGGACGCCAACGACGAAGGTGCAGCCTTTTGGGGCGCCATCGAGTTTGACGGCGTCTTTTTTGACGAGATCAAAAGCGATGAAGTAGCTCGGGTCATAAATCGAAACGGCGAAATTTTTCGCGTCAGCCTGAACCGGGGTCTCCAACGGCAATCGGAAATGCAGCGACAACATGCCATCCTTGTGCTCCGACCATGAGGTTTTTGGTGCCGACACTTTCAAGGGTTGGCCGGCAAGCGTCGCATGCGTGAAATAATCAAA
This sequence comes from Hyphomicrobiaceae bacterium, assembly GCA_043719045.1. Taxonomy (GTDB): domain Bacteria; phylum Pseudomonadota; class Alphaproteobacteria; order Rhizobiales; family Hyphomicrobiaceae; genus JABFRJ01. The sequence continues at coordinate 11,163 of JAYSUN010000173.1, forward strand.
GTCCTTCAGCCCCTCGGTATTGGTCGTGGCCAGCTCGGCCAGTTCCTCCCGGCTGTAGACGCCATCTTTATTGGTATCGAGACCCTCGATCGCCATGGCCGTATAGAATTCATCAAAGTACCAAACGTGGTCGATGGCAACGATAGTGCCTTTGTCAAACACGACCGCGGCTGAATGTGCCACTGTGACGTGGGGATGCGCCGACGCAGGCGTTGGCACAAGGGTGACGAAGCCAGCCAAGATTGCGGCAAGCGCTAGCGTGTCTGCCAGCCCTGTCGGGGTCCGAACTTGCATCATCCTCAATCTCCATTCCGAACCAGAGCCACCTAAGGCTGAGTTGCCCCAACGACCACTTGCTTCGATCCATTGATTCCACAGAGTTTTATCGCTGAACCGTGAAGGGCACCTCAGCGAACTCTGCTTAGCGCTAACCGATCATTCAAGCAACTTCGCGGCGATGGCATGGAAGCAATGTTGACAAAGCAACCATTTACTTCGTAATGAAATAATATAACATACAAAAAACGTCTTTCGGAGTGCTCCATGCAGTGTTCGACCCGTGTCTCCCGGTACGCAATTCTGGCCACCGTCATCGCCGCCGGGTGTGCGACGTCCGTGGCCACAGCTCAGGAGGCACAACTAAAGGTCGCAGTGACGATGAAGCCGATCCATGCGCTTGCGCTGCAGGTTATGGAGGGTGTCGCCAAGCCGACGCTGGTGGTCGATGGCACAGCCTCGCCACATACCTATGCCCTGAAACCGTCGGACGCCAAAATGCTGAACGAAGCCGATGTGCTGTTTCGGGTGTCGGAGACTTTGGAGCCGTTTACGGCCAAGTTGGTCCGGTCATTGCCGAAATCGGTCCAAGTGGTGACGCTGGAGCAGGCCGTTGGCGTCAAGACTTTGGCCCGACGGACAAACGCTGCGTTTGAAAAGCACGAGCATAGCGAGAAGCAGCACGCGGACCACAAGCACGGCGCAGCCGCGAAGTCGGCTAAGGTCAATATTGATGGCCATATCTGGCTCAATCCCGACAATGCCAAAGCGATCGTCACGACCATGGTTGCAACGTTGTCGGCGAAGCGCCCCACACAGGCGGCGGTTCTGAAAGCCAATGGCGATAAGGCGATTGCCCGCCTCGATCTGCTGGATCAGGAGTTGACGAAATCGCTCAAGACCGCGGCAGGCAAACCCTATGTCGTGTTTCATGATGCCTTCCAGTACCTGGAAGCCCGCTACGGCCTGACACCGGTCGGCTCGATCACCGTCGATCCAGAAACTCCACCGAGCGGAAAGCGGTTGTCAGACTTGCGCAAAAAAATCACGACACTTAAGGCATCCTGCGTGTTTGCCGAGCCAAGTTTCGAGTCCAAGCTGGTCCAGACGGTGATCGAGGGAACGCCCGCGAAAACCGGAGTCTTGGATGCAGAAGGTTTGTCCACCCCGGCAGGCGCTGATGCTTACGAGGTGATCATGCGGAAACTGGCCGCGAGCCTGACAGAGTGTCTGGCGCAGGCATCATGAGGCGCGGTTGTTGGCCCGTTCAAGCCAACGCTGTTTCGGCCGCCGCACTCTCATAGGCATCCGTCGCATTCAGCCACGTCGCTTCGCCTGCGATCAGCTTCTTTGCCAGCTGTCCACGTTCAAAAGCGAGCTTCTGCGACTTCGACACGTCTTTGTAGAGTTCTGGATCAGCCAAGCGCACGTCGTACTTGGCGATCTCGGCATGCAGCTTCGTCACCGCCGCCTCGGCCGCTTGCATGATCTTGCGTAGCGGCGCTAGCTCAACGCGGCGCACTGCCGTCTCGCGTCTCTGTTCCGTGCGCGTGTCTTTACCGCCTTTACCGCCAGCTTTACCGCCGCCCCGACCGCCCCGATCCGCCAGCAGTTCGGCGCGATAGGACTCCATATCGCCTTCATATGGCCGGACAGAACCGTCTTTCACCAACCACAACCGATCCGCGGACGCATCGACCAAATGCCGATCATGGCTGATCAGAATAACCGCGCCTTCATATTCGCCCAACGCCCGCACCAGCGCCTCGCGACTGTCGACATCCAAGTGGTTCGTAGGCTCATCCAGGATAATCAAATGCGGCGCGTGAAACGCTGTCAGCATCAGCATCAGCCGCGCTTTCTCGCCGCCCGATAGCGAGCCGCACTTGGTGTTCGCCTTGGCCACCCCAAAACCATATTGGCCAAGCTTGGCGCGGCGCTGAGCTTCACTCGACAACGGCATCAATTCGGTGACGTAATCGTAGGGTGCCTTCTGGTCCGCGAGTTCATCCAACTGATGCTGGGCAAAGTAGCCGACGCTGATTTTGTTGAGACCCCAGACGCTGCCACTCAGCGCTTCAAGTTTGCCAGCCAGCATTTTAGCAAACGTGGACTTGCCGTTGCCGTTCTGGCCGAGCAAGGCAATGCGGTCGTCCTGATCGATCCGCAACGTCAGATCGCGCAGAACGACCGCATCCGGCCCATAACCGGCGGTCGCGTTTTCCATCCGGATCAGCGGGCTCGCGAGCATCTTTTGTGGCTGCGGAAAAATGAACGGCGGCACCCGCTCCTCGGACTGCTCCGCAATCGGCTGCATCTTGGCCAACGCCTTCATCCGGCTCTGCGCCTGTGCAGCCTTACTTGCCTTGGCTTTGAAGCGCGCGACAAACGCTTCCATGTGCTTGCGCTGATCGTCTTGCTTCTTCTTGAGCTTCGATTCCAGGCGCTGTTGCTCGCGTCGCGTATCTTCAAACGTGTCGTAGCCGCCGGTATAAAGCGTCAATCGGCCCTTATCGAGATGCAGGATAAAACCAACCGCACGATTGAGCAGATCGCGGTCGTGGCTAACCATCAGCACGGTGTGCGGATACTTCTCGATATAGGCTTCCAGCCACAACGTGCCCTCGAGATCAAGATAGTTGGTCGGCTCATCCAGCAGCAGGATTTCCGGCTCCAGAAACAGCACAGCCGCCAACGCCACGCGCATCCGCCAACCGCCGGAAAACGCCCGGCATGGCCGATTTTGAGCCGCCTCATCAAAGCCGAGACCGGCCAAGATGGCAGCAGCACGTGACGGCGCTGAATGCGCATCGATATCAGCCAGTCGCGTGTGGATATCGCCGATGCGCGTCGGATCCGTGGCGGTTTCAGCCTCGGCCAACAGGGCCGCCCGCTCGGTATCGGCTGCCAGCACCCAATCGACCAGCGACGTCTCGCCACCAGGTGCTTCCTGTTGGACGTAGCCGATGCGCGCATTGCGCGGGATTGAGATTGAGCCCATGTCCGGGGCGAGTTCGTTGGTGATCAGCCGGAGCAAGGTCGATTTGCCGGCGCCATTGCGGCCGACAAGTCCCACCTTGTGCCCGGTCGGGATGCCCGCGGTGGCGTTTTCCAAGATTGGCTTACCGGCGATCCGGTAGGATAAGTCGTTGATGTGCAGCATGGCGCGGCAATAGCGGAGGGGGCCCGCGTTGTCACCTGCTCGGATTGTCACTTGCCGGGGCTGATGAGCGACCCAATTGCACCGGTCAAGGCCTAATTGCCGGCTCGACGCTTGCCTCTGCACAACGGGGATAACTGTGGACCGCGCGGCCTCGCCTGCTTGTGGCAGCAACGCGGGGCGATTACCTTATCGCTACCAGCGTGCCTCGGCCCCCCGTTCGTCGTGACCAGTACGCAAGTCCCAGTACCAAGTTGTTTGTCACACGTGAGGTCGGTCATGACGTTGCAATCGTCGCAGCAGAACCAATTGCGCCAGTACATCGAACAGATCGAGCGTCTGGAAGAAGAGAAGAAGGCGTTGGGCGCGGACATCCGCGACAAATTCCTGGAAGCCAAAGCCGTCGGCTTTGACGTCAAGATCATGCGTCAGGTGCTACGTTTGCGCAAAAAGAGCAACAGCGAGCGGCAGGAAGAGGAATCCATCCTCGACGTTTACCTGCACGCCATGGGCATGCTCAACGATGGCTCCGCAAAACCCTCGCTGCAAATGCCACAGGAAATGCTCGACGCCGCGGAGTGAGTTAAGCCGCTCAAGCTTTGGGGCCGAATTGCTTGCCGAGGATGTCAAGGATCGCACCGACATCGGATGTCAGTGCGTCCAGCTTGCGATCCTGCTCGGCAAATTTCGCGTCGATCTTTCGGTCCTGAGCCGTGAACTTGTCGTCGATCTTTCGGTCCTGAGCCGTGAATTTTTCATCGATCTTGCGGTCTTGAGCCGTGAACTTGGCGTCCAAGTTTCGCGCTAGAACACGGAAGTTCAGCACAAGGCTCTCCGGCATCTTAGCCATGTCAGCAATCACAGCCTCCTGGTTCTCCGCGAGAGCCTGGAGCTTGTGCTCCAACTCCGTCACGCGTTGTTCGAGATCGGCTATCCTCGACGTTCCCTTTGGGCAACTCTCAGTGGCAAGTGCTTAGCACACAACGTAGATTTCCGCGAGTCTGGATGAGGTCGTTCGCCATGTCTTGACCTCAGCGAGCCGGTGACGTGACCGTTTTCGCGCGCAGCAGTGTTACATCTGGCGCCAGACCCTCACGCAAAACTGAAGTGTGTCCGCGGAATGGACCCCAACCTGAGCAGGTGGTTCAACACACCGCGAGACCGGCTTCAACCGTCACCGCCCCGCGGCGTAGCCCTGCATGCCCCGTGGGTTGGCTGCTGCACGGCGAACGGGGCCGGTTTGGCTGGCTGCAGTCAATCGGCCCTCTGACCAATCAGTACCGACTTCAACGGTGTGGCCCTGGCGGCGCAAAGCCTCGACCGTGGCTTTGGGCATGCGCCCTTCGACCAGCACAACGCCGGGACGGACGGCACGCGGCCAGAACGAGGACGGGAAATGCTCGATGTGCCAGCTCGGCGCGTCAATCGCCTCCTGCAGGTTCATCTGCGCGTGAACATGGCGCAGGAACATCTGGCAGCTCCACTGATCCTGCTGATCGCCCCCGGGTGTGCCCCAGCTGATGTAGGGTTTGTCGTCGCGGAAGGCCATGCCAACCGACAACGTCGAACGCGGACGTTTGCCCGGCGCAAGCGAGCCCGGCAGTCCTTCCTCCAGCCAGAACATCTGCCCGCGTGTACCGAGCGGGAAGCCCAACGATGGGATCA
>JAYSUN010000174.1:0-5350 GCA_043719045.1 Hyphomicrobiaceae bacterium
TTTTTTTCAAATCAAGCCTTGAATACGCGGCTCAAGCCGCAACATTGGAAGCGTCACCTGGGTCACGCAGCACATAACCGCGACCCCACACCGTTTCAATATAATGTTTACCGCCTGTTGCCGCCTGCAATTTTTTGCGCAGCTTGCAGATAAACACGTCGATAATCTTCAACTCGGGCTCGTCCATCCCGCCATAAAGGTGGTTGAGGAACATTTCTTTTGTCAGTGTCGTACCTTTGCGGAGCGAGAGCAGCTCGAGCATCTGATACTCTTTACCGGTCAAATGCACGCGCTGCGCATGCACTTCCACGGTCTTGGTATCAAGATTGACGCGGAGGTCACCAGTTTCGATAACTGATTGAGCGTGCCCCTTGGACCGACGCACAATGGCGTGGATACGGGCAACCAACTCATCCTTATGGAAAGGTTTGGTCATGTAGTCGTCTGCACCAAAACCAAGCCCGCGCACCTTATCTTCGATACCACCAAGACCGGAGAGGATCAAAATTGGCGTTTGCACTTTCGACACGCGTAACGTCTTTAGAACTTCATATCCGCTCATATCCGGCAGATTGATATCCAGCAAGATGATGTCGTAATCATAGAGCTTGCCGAGATCCACACCTTCCTCGCCAAGATCGGTCGTGTAAATATTGAAACCTTCAGACTGCAGCATCAGTTCGATGCTTTGTGCCGTCGCACTATCGTCCTCGATCAGAAGAACTCGCATTGTCGCCCTCTCCTCCAGCCCTAGTTTTGGCTGGCCGCCCCGTTCATGCCCAAGTGTCCCATCACGCTTACGCTCCAACGCATCAACTGATTTGCAAGACGTTAACTCCTAGAAGTTAACAAATCCTAATTTTGTCTTGCCCAGCGCCCCACCCTTTTTTTGTCGATTTGGTGCAGAGCTCATTTAACCCCCGGAGACCCGGTTTACGCTTCACGACAGCGCATGAACCGGCTGCTGGCGACCTGCCAGAAAACCATTTCAACGATGCCGAACCAGTTGACGGCCGACTGCGAAAGGGATGCAAACTGCTCACGCAAAGTCTCGATCGATGCGACAGACTATGGTTAACGATCGATCTAAACCTCCCAACGTCGGCGAGCGTTAACTGATTTGGGAGTCGGGGTGGAAGTAAAAAACGCGGCGCAATTGGTTCATAACTGCGAACTCTGACGATCCGTCTCTTGTGAGTTGCTTAACCGCAACTTAAAGGCTTAATGGTACGTTGACCATGCAAGGATAGCCGGCTTGAATGGGGTGATGGTTGCGCATTGGTGCGTCATCATCATAATCGGCTCAGAAGTTGACTACCCCGACGCAAGTCTGACGAGTGTGAGGGTTAATGTCATGAAAACGAGAGACTCGGCACTGCGCCTCAAACGCTTCGAAGTTGCGGAAAAAGCGCGCAAGTTTGCCGACATGGAAGTGATGGTACGCGACTTTGAGGTCATGATTAATGACCTGGAGCGGCAAGTGACCGTCGAAGAGGAGCGGACCGGGATTCGCGATCAACAGCACTTTGCTTATTCAACATTTGCTAAATCGGTCTCTCTGCGGCGTGAGAACCTCGTCAACTCGGTCGCTGATCTCAAGCTGAAGCTCGATTCAGCTCGGCGCGAACACGATGAGGCTCTCGACGAGTTGCAGAGGCTTGAGGCTGCGGAGGCTAACAATTCCGGCGGCGACCGTGGACGTGGCAAAGGCGAAGGCCGTTTAGCTGCGGGCTGATCGGCCTCTTCCGCGACCAACTCGATTGCAGACCGCGAGCCATTGGACACGAGGACCTTGTGACGCCAGCATAGAATTCACGAGATTCTTTAGCGGCGAACGCCCGGACTTTCCATTGGCAAACTTCCGCCGCGCCAAGCGAGATAGAGTTCGAGCGCAAGGTAGTCTGGGGCGTCGTAGGCAAGAATTTCGGCGCGGACACCGAGACTGCAGGCCCGCAGTCGACGCTGCAGTGAGCCAAGGCTCTGCCATTCCAATCGATATCCCGGCCAGCCGTGCGATTGTCCTTGGCTGATCGTATCGCCACGCAATTTACGACCGACATTGTCGTCGTGGCATTGGCTACAGGCGAGGTTCATTTGACCTTGTCGGGTCAGCCAGAAATCACGCCCCCGTTTGAAGGCGGATGCAGCTGGGCCATCAATTTGAACTTGCTTTGGCAAACCACGAGACAGTAGCGCAAGATAGCCCGTCAACGCCAAGAGGCCATTGCTTTCATGAGCCAGCGGGACCGCCCCCTGTTGCGAGGTTCGACAGATATTGATGCGACCTTCAAGATTGATCACTTGACCGTCAGCCCCGACTTTTGGGTAGTGCGCGGCAACGCTTTTCATTGTTACCACCGCTTCACCGTGGCAGGTGGCGCAAGATTTGTTGGTTTGACCTTCCGCGCGTTGCCATAGATTGGCGCCTTGCTCGATCCACAGCATAGCCGCGTTGGCACTATCATCGCCCTGCAATGTTTGGGTGGCTCTCGACTGGAACTCAAGCCCAGGACGCGGCTGCAACGGCCGCTCCTGGGCTTGAGCCGCAATCGGGGCAAGATATGGCGTGGCGATAAGCCATGGCATCAAGAGGAAAAACTTCATGCCCTGGATGTGCCCGGTCGGGGCGCAGGTGGCAAAGCCGGTTACTGAATTGCTCGACATCGAGAAGACGCTCTAACTGGCTTCAGCGAGCCATGCCTGCGAGGAGCTAGGATACGATGACCATGTTACGCTTAGGTTTTGCCCTGGCGGCCGTAACCTTGCCCGCAACGGCGCAAGACGCGTATCCATCGCGCAACATCACCATGATCATTCCGTTTGCAGCCGGTGGTAGCTCAGACGTCATCGGCCGCGTTGTCGGCGAGGAACTGAGCAAAGCGCTCGGCCAAAACATCATTTTCGAGAATGTCGCGGGTGTGTTGCCATTTCAACCGGCGGCTTGTGGATGACGGAGGACGCCGGAGCCTCCCGGACACGGCGTGGTTTGTTCCAGAAATCAAAGACGAGAAGCGCATTCCTGTTGCCGGCAAGTTGGTTGTGACGCGCACGCGCGATGGAGGTCGGACGTTTCAGATGTTGTCGGCTGGCCTGCCTCAGTTTCACGCCTACGACGTAGTCTATCGGCACGCGCTGGCGATTGATGCCAGCGGTGATCAACTGGCGTTCGGCTCGACCACTGGCGGCGTCTGGGTCAGTGAAAAACAGGGCGACAGTTGGGCCATGATCACGCACACCCTGCCACCCGTCTACGCAGTGCATTTTGCGTGACAGTTCCCGCACGACGATTGGTCGTTGCACGTGCAGCCCGGTTCATGGTCATGTCTGACAACGGGGCTATACCCGTGTGGCCCTGACACATGCGGCCAACTGGGGGGATGATGGAAAAACGCGCGATCTTTTCCGGCTGGGCACTACCGGCACTCCTGATCGTCCCTCAGATCGCGATCACGATCATTTTCTTTTATTGGCCGGCAACCCAGGCCGTCTGGCAATCGTTTCTGTTGCAGGACGCTTTTGGCCTAAAAACCTCATTCGTCTGGTTCGAGAACTATCAGGACCTATTCAGAAATACCGATTATCTTCAGACCTTCTGGACAACTGCACTGTTCTCAGTGGCTGTCGCAAGTCTTTCACTTGGCTTTGCGCTCGCACTCGCAGTCCAGGCCGACAAGCAGATCAAGGGAATGAGCGCCTATCGAACCCTGCTCATCTGGCCCTACGCCGTCGCTCCTGCCGTCGCTGGTGTGCTGTGGTTGTTTATGTTCCACCCATCGCTTGGCATCATTGCACGCGCGCTGCAGCGTCAGGGGCTGGATTGGAATCCGTTGCTGAATGGCAACCACGCTTTCACTCTGGTGGTGTTGGCGTCCGTGTGGAAACAGATTTCCTACAATTTCCTGTTCTTTTTAGCCGGCCTCCAGGCCATCCCGCGGACGGTGATTGAAGCAGCTGCCATGGACGGCGCCAAACCGCGCCGCCGCTTCTGGACCATCATCTTTCCGCTGTTGTCGCCGACGACTTTCTTCCTCTTGGTGGTCAATATTGTTTACGTGTTTTTTGACACCTTCGGCATCATCGATGTCGTCACCGGTGGTGGGCCGTCAAAAGCCACGGAAACCCTGGTTTACAAAGTCTTTTCCGATGGCCGGCTTGGCGGTGATCTCGGCGGCTCGGCGGCGCAGTCGGTCATCCTGCTGTTTCTCGTGGTCGCGTTGACGGCGGTCCAATTCCGCTACATCGAGCGGAAGGTGACATACTGATGGTCGAGCGCACTTCATGGTTCTCCCGGATGCTGCCGCATGTCGTGCTCAGCCTCGGCGTCTTGATTCTGGCTTTCCCTGTCTATCTGGCCATCATCGCCTCGACGCATTCGGCGGGTAATATCATTTCCGGCCAGTTCGGCTTGCTGCCGGGTGGTCAGGGTTTTGAAAATTACACCCGCATCCTATTTACCGGCACGACGGGCACGACGCGCGAACCGGTTGCCACCATGATGTTGAACTCGCTGATCATGGCGGTGACCATTGCCAGCGGCAAAATCCTGATCTCGATCATCACGGCGTTTGCGCTCGTCTACTTCAGGTTTCCCGGCAAACAGGCAATATTCTGGCTGATCTTCTTGACGTTGATGCTGCCTGTGGAAGTGCGCATTTACCCGACGTTCAAGGTCGTTACGGATCTGCGCCTGCTGGACACCTACACCGGACTGACGTTGCCGTTGATCGCCTCGGCAACGGGCACACTTTTGTTCCGTCAATTTTTCATGACCGTGCCGGATGAATTGCTGGAGGCCAGCAAGATGGACGGTGCGGGGGCATGGAAATTTTTCTGGGATACGCTCGTGCCACTGTCGGCAACGACGTGCGCGGCGCTGTTTGTCATCCAGTTTATCTACGGTTGGAATCAGTATCTGTGGCCGCTGCTGATCACATCGAAAGACAACATGCAGACGATCGTGATCGGCATCAAGAAGATGATCGTGACGCAGGACGCGCTGACCGAGTGGCAATTGGCGATGGCAACAGCTGTGCTCGCAATGGTGCCGCCGGTCGCCGTGGTCGTGCTGATGCAGCGCTGGTTTGTAAAAGGCCTGGTCGAGACGGAAAAATGACGGCCAACTGATGCCACCGAAGATCCGGGAATTGATCGCAGAGCTGGAACGCGCAGGGTTTGTGGACCGCGGCGGCAAGGGCAGTCATTGAAACTACGTTCATCCAAAACGCGCGAAACCTGTTACCATATCGGGCAAGATTGGAAGTGACGCGAAAGCGTATCAGGAGAAAAAGGTGCGTGACGCAATTAAGGAGGTCAAACCATGAGAGACAGCGCGCGCTACGCCAAGATCGTC
>JAYSUN010000175.1:0-16161 GCA_043719045.1 Hyphomicrobiaceae bacterium
CAGTCACCATGGCGACGGTCGCGTAACAGATCTCGGCTTCACGCGCGAGTTTGGCTTCGGGCATATTCGTCATGCCGATGACGCTGCATCCCCACGAGCGGTACAGATGGCTTTCGGCACGGGTCGAGAACTGCGGGCCTTCCATGACCAGATAGGTGCCGCCGCGGGAATGTGCGATGGCCTCAGCCCTGGCGGCTGTCTCGATGACACTGACAAGGCCGGGCGATACCGGGTCCGCCAACGACACATGCGCGACGAGGCCGTTGCCGAAAAACGATTTTTCGCGGGCAAATGTGCGATCGATGAACTGATCGACCAGAACGAAATGTCCCGGCGGGTATGCCTCGTGCAGCGATCCGCAGGCGGAGACCGAGACAAGATCTGTCACACCCGCCCGTTTGAGGGCATCGATGTTGGCGCGATAGTTGATGCCCGAGGGCGCTAACTCGTGACCTCGGCCGTGGCGCGGCAGAAAGCGCATGGGCAATCCGTCAAGTTCGGCAAACAAGACCTGATCCGATGGCTCGCCCCAGGGTGTCGCAACACGGCGCCATTGCGCGTTCTCCAGGCCGGGTAAGTCGTACAGGCCGCTACCACCGATGATGCCAAGGACAGATTGAGTCATGATTGGGTTCCGCGAGTGGACTGTCGATCATCGAGGTAGCGGATGCAGCACCGGCCAGCAATGCAGATCGTCCACGGTGTCGGGCAAATCAATGTGACCGCGTCATTCGTGATGCGGTGTTGATTTGGCAGCCCATGTCGGCCCTAAATCTTCCAGTTGAGCTTCAACACATTCGACATGAAGTCGGACAGCTCCCTCACCCGCAAATAGCAACGTCAAGACCCCGGCTGGTGAGCCGTCCGACTCGGGCTCAAATATGGCCGTTAAGAGGTTGACCACAGTGCCTTTGGCTTTGAGATCGATGCCTTGCACCTGCGCGCGTTGTACGCGCTCGATCCGCAGCGCGGTCCGGCGGCGTACTGCCGGGTTTTTCTGATCGGCATCGGTCCAATCAAAACGATTGAACAGCGCCACGAAACGGTGTTCCCTCGGCAGGAACGTCATATCACCGATCGATCCCACCGCGTCCTGCAGGTGAGCCGCCAAGACCGTCAGATCTTCAGTATCGAGTGCGATCAGTTTCACTGTGGGCATCTTTGGCGGATCAGTTTTCTAGCGCGAGTCATTCATGCCGGGATGATAGGCTATTTTTGCGAGGCCTGCCACTGGTTGAGAGATGAGCCCCGGGCTCGATGTTCGGCCTGTCGCCCAACGAAGGAATGTCCCATGCGTGACGTCTATGTCGTCGGAACCTCGTGCACAGCATTTGGCAAGCAACCGGACAAGAGTTTTAAAGCGCTGACGCGTGAAGCTTATGTCGCAGTGCTCAAGGACGCGGGGCTTGAAGATGGTCGCGATATCGGCATGGCTTGGTTTGGCAACTGCGGGATGGGCACCTTCGGTCAAGGCAACATTCGCGGCCAAGTCTGCTTCACGCCACTGGTGCAGGAAAAATTGTTCCCCGAGCGCATACCGATGATGAACGTCGAAGGTGGCTGTGCAACCGCAAGCCATTCCTTTCACGGCGCCTGGAAAGATGTCGTCTCCGGTGACACGGAGGTATCCTTAGCCTTCGGGATCGAGAAGCTGACGATTCCGGACAATCCGGCTCGGGTCCAAGAGATTTTTGACGGTGCTATCGACCAGTTTGATCCGGACGAATGGCACGCGTACTACGCGGCTGCGGGCGAGAAATCCGGCAAACCGTTCGCGCCCAAAGGCGCGGGCGGCACGATTTTTATGGACACCTATGCCATGCAAGCAGCCTACCATATGAAGCGCTTCGGCACGACGCAGGCGCAGATCGCGGCCGGCGCTGCAAAAAATCACAATCACGGTGCACTCAATCCGTTAGCACAATATCGCTTCACCACGACGGTCGACCAAGTGTTGGCGGATCGCGTGATCTCTTGGCCTCTGACGCGTTCCATGTGTTCGCCTATCGGTGATGGGGCGGCCGCAGCTCTGCTCTGCTCTCAGGATTGGCTAAAGGCACAGCCACGTTCGGTCCAGGATCGCGCGGTGAAAGTGCGGGCGTCGTCGTTGTCCGGCGGCAAGTATCGGGATCTCGATGAACCCGGTCTGTCTCGTATTGCTGCCGACAAAGCCTACAAGGCATCCGGTTTGAATGCGTCGGATATTGATGTTGTTGAAGTCCACGATGCGACATCGTTTTGCGAACTTTATCAGCTTGAGATGTTGCGGCTATGCCCGGATGGTCAAGGCGGCGCCTTTGTTGCCTCGGGCGCGGCGACACTGGGTGGGAGTTGCCCGACCAACGTCTCCGGCGGTCTCGTATCCAAAGGCCATCCCGTCGGCGCGACCGGTCTCTCGATGCTGCATGAGTTATGCGTGCAGTTGCGCAACGAAGCCGGTCAACGCCAGGTCAAAGGCGCGAGAATTGCGATGGCAGAGAACGGTGGCGGCGTTATCGGTTTCGAGGAGGCAGCATGTGCCATCACGATTCTGGAGGGCCGCGGCTGACCGAGGCTCATCTGTGTCAGATGGCGCAGAGGGTTAGCGGCTGCGACGTTGCGCGAGAATGGTGGCGGACAGGATCAAAGCTGCACCGGCGAGTGTGGCGAGGCCCGGAACTTCGCCGAAAAAGATGAAACCGTAGAAGATGCCCCACACGAGAACTGTATAGTGGATGGGCGCGAGCCGGGCGGCCTCCGCGCGTTTGAAGGCGTTGGCAACCAGGCTGTGGCCGGCCACACCGAGGAAACCGACAAAACCGAAAAGTCCGAGATCGGGCAGTGATGGCGTCGTCCAGACGAAGATCGCCGGGACGACCAATAACAGTGCGGGACCTACATTCTGCAGAAGGATAATCGTCGGTAATGGATCGATGCCGGTGCGTGAACGGAGGAGTACAAGCACCAAGCTGTAAGCGATAGCCGATGCAACGGCCGCAGCCGCACCATAGACTGCATCGCCTTGATAGTGCGTGGCACCCATCTTGCCGCTGACAATGATGAGCATGCCAACGATACCAGCAGCCAGAGCTCCAGCGACTTTGATGTCAAAGCGTTCTTTCAGCAGAACAACACCAAAAAGTGCGATGAACAATGGTGCCAGAAACGACAGCGCCATGGCGTCGGCGATCGGAATCGTGCTGAGGGCGTAGAAGAACGAAGCGGCGGTAAAGACGATCAAGACCGAGCGCAGGGCGTGAAAGCGAAGGGCCTCTTTGGTTGGCCACATGGGCCCCAGCAGTGCGAACACCAAAATCGCAAAGATGCTGCCCATGCCAAAGCGCATGAAGGTCACTTCAAGGATCGGATAGCGAGGCGTCAACAACTTGATGCAAGCGTCCATCAGAGTCAGCACGCCTTCGCCTGACAGTGCGAACAACACAGCTGCACGCAACGCTCGTGGATCAGCTGGCTTCAATGCTTCCACTGCCGCGCTTTTGAAACTAGAAAGTCTCGGAAAACTTGAACTTTCTTGGCGGTTTTGAGTTCCTCGGGATAGCAGAAATAGATCTGCATGTTCGGCAGCTCAACTTCACGCAGGACGGGCACGAGGTCGGTGCCCTCCTCGGTCAGGTAATCCGGAATGAGACCAATGCCCAGGCCACTGCGGATCGCATATTTCATCGCCAGCACATTGTTGGCCATGAAGGCTGGAGTGCGCGGTGTTTTGCCATCCCGGCCCGCAATCTCGAGCCAGCGGATCGCTGACAGATGCGGTTGCGGTGTGCCCGAGTAGGACACGATCCGATGTTTGTCGAGGTCATCGAGTGATTGCGGGGCACCGTGCTTTTTAACATATGCCGTCGAGGCATAGGCATGGATGTTCATGGGAAACAACGGGCGCCTGATTAAATCTGGCTGGGTCGGCTCGCTCGTCCAAATCGCTACGTCGGCTGCGCGCATGGAAATGTCGATTTGCTCGTCTGAAAGGACCAGTTCGACGCGGATGTCCGGGTAGAGGTCCAAGAACTCCCGTAGACGCTGGGGAATCCAAACGGTTCCAAGCCCAATCGGCGCTGTAATGCGGAGGTCGCCGGATGGTTTGGTCGTTGTGTCAGACAGCAGTGTCTCAGCGGTCGACAGTTTCGTCAGGATCTCGGATGCCGTGCGGAACAGCAGATCGCCCTGTTCGGTCAGGACAAGACCGCGGGCATGACGGTGAAACAGGGCAACGCCCAGGTCTTTCTCAAGGGCCGAGACTTGGCGGCTGACAGCCGACTGGCTCATCCTCAGGGCGTCACCGGCGTGTGTGAAACTCCCCGCCTCAGCGGCGGCGTGGAAAATCCGAAGTTTGTCCCAGTCCATCGACGTATCCCTTCGCGCGCGTCCGGAGTCCGCCAACGGTGGCCGCCAGCGGTAAGTGTGCGGGCAATCAAACGAGATTGGAGATCAGAATGCGGCACTATTGAAGCCGCTATGCGTTATAAGCATAACAAGACATATCCAGGATGCAAAGGCCGGAATGATGATAAATTCGAAACACAAGCATGTGCAAAGCTAATGTCGCTCGAATGGGTTGTAGCGGCGGCCCCGGCATTGCTGGAAACTTAAGCACGGACGAATGCCCAGGGGCAACTCGAGCCAGCATCAAGAGGTCTGCATGATCGGTGTTTTCGATTCCGGCCACGGCGGACTAACGGTCTACCGGGCGCTGCGCGAACGGTTTCCGGATTTGGCTTTCGTGTATCTTGGCGACCATGGCCACGTCCCCTATGGCAACCGGCCTTCTGAAGAAATTGTCGACCTGACTCGCGCAGGTGTTGAAGTGTTATTCCGCCGTGGGGCAAAGTTGGTACTGCTGGGGTGCAATACCGCCACCTGTGTGGCCGCACGGACGTTGCAACACGATTGGCTGCCCGGCTCGAAATGGCAAGGTCGAAACGTCCTTGGCATTGTTGCCCCGACGGTGGAAGCTGCCACGCAGACCCCTTGGGCCGTGAGCACGCCGCAGTATCCCCAGAAGTACAACAATGATCTGATCGCGGTGTTCGGAACAACGCGGACGATCACCAGCTATGTATACCCCGAGGAAATCAAAAAGCGCTGCCCGAAAGTGACTGTCGTGCAGCAGATCGCATCGGATCTTGCCGGCGCCATCGAGCGGGCGGCGGCGCACACTGAACTCGACCAGATCGTTCGCCGCGCCGTTGAGGGTTTGCTGCAGCAGACGAGTGGAGCGGCACCCCATAAAGCGATTTTGGGATGCACCCATTTCCCGTTGGTCGAACCGTTGTTTCGGCAACATTTGCCAGCTACAACGCGCATTCTATCGCAACCCGATATCGTGGCCGATAGTCTTGAACACTATCTGGCGCGACATCCCGAGTATGGCGGTGGCGTCGGCGACAGTGTCCTGTTGACGACGGGCGACCCAGCGCGCGTGTCAGACGTCGCCCGCATTTTCTGGCCGGAAGCCACGGCATTTCAAACCGACGGATAGGTTGCACATGGCGTTTCAGTGTCGGCCTGCATGAGCGCTGATCAATTCGATCAAACGCGGCCAGATTGCACGCGGGAGCGAGTGACCCATGTTCGGAATAATCTCAAGTTTCGAGCCGGAAATCGCAGCCGCTGTCGCGGTGCCGGCTTCAACTCGGACGAGCGGGTCGGCATCGCCATGAATGACCAACGTCGGCAGCTTGACCGTCTGTAGCGCTTTGGTCCGGTTGCCTGACGCGAGGATGGCGGCGAACTGGCGGGTCACTCCCTGCGGGTTTACACCGCGCGCAAATACACGCTCGATCCGCTCTGCATCTTCCGCTGCTTCTTCTGGGAAATGCGGTCCGCGTAGAACCTGGAGGACCTTGGCGTAGTGCTTGACGTAACCATCATGGTCAGTGGGCGCTGGAGTGAAGAGTATGGCAGTCGCTTCGGGCGAGGCAGCCGGCAGACGCGGATCCCCTGTCGACGACATAATCGAGGTCAAAGAGCGCATGCGGCTGGCATAGTTAATGGCGAGTTCCTGCCCGACCATGCCGCCCATCGAGGCGCCGACGATGTGCGCGCGGTCGAGCCCTAGTTGATCAAGCAAGCCGACGGTGTCGGTCGCCATGTCCTTTAGTGTATAAGGCACGGTCAGTTTGCGGCCCAAGGCAATTTCGCCCATCAACGCCATTGTATTGGGAACGCCGAGATGAGTGAGTTTGGTCGATTGGCCGATGTCGCGGTTGTCGAAGCGAACAACGTGAAAGCCTTTGGCCGCAAGTGTCTCGCAAAATGGCTCTGGCCAGGTAATCATTTGCGCGCCCAAACCCATAATCAGCACAATCGGTGGCGCGCGCTCGGTCCCAAACGTTTCTACACAGAGGTCGATGCCGTTCGAGGCCAGCGTCCGCGTCGTGCCTGCTGTCATTTCTTTGCGCCTCTTGATGGATATGGTGCTGATCCTGACGTGGAAGCACTGGGCGCGCAAGTATGTTATCCAGTCGACGCACTTCCTCAACAGGCAACGGCATGAGCAAAATCTGGGACGTAGCCATCATCGGCGGTGGGCATAATGGCTTGGTGACTGCTGCCTATCTGGCAGGCGCCGGACTCCACGTGGTCGTGCTTGAGAAAAACGCACACATTGGCGGCGCAGCCATCACAGAAGAGTTTCATCCAGGTTTCCGCAATTCGGTCGCGTCGTATACCGTCAGTCTGCTCAATCCAAAAGTGATTGCCGATCTCGCGTTGGCGCGTCACGGGCTGAAAATTGTCGAGCGGCCCGTCGCCAATTTCTGGCCGATCGATGCCAACAGTGGCCTCGTGATGCCCTATGGCCTTGCCGCCCGTCAGGCCGCGATTGCACCATTCTCGCCTCGCGATGCCGAACGTTTGCCGACTTACGATGCCGCACTCGAGCGCGCAGCAAATGTGCTGCGGGATTTGACGCTCCGTACCCCGCCCAACGCCGGTGGCGGTCTCCCCGAGATGGTTCGCAACGCTGGTCTTGGGCGCCGCCTGTACGGTTTGTCTATCGACGACCAACGTTTGATTGCGGACCTCTTCACACGCAGTGCTTCAGCGTTTCTCGATCAATGGTTTGAGAACGACATCGTCAAAGGTACGTTTGCGTTTGATGGCATCGTCGGGGCCTATGCATCCCCGCATACCCCAGGCACGGCTTACGTCTTGCTGCACCATTGCTTCGGCGAAGTGAACGGCAAGGCCGGTGTCTGGGGCCACGCCATCGGCGGCATGGGCGCTATCACACAAGCGATGGCAGCCGCGGCGAAAACCCACGGCGCAGTGATCCGCACAGAGGCCACAGTCGCCATGCTCAAAACGACGGGCGACGCTGTCGAAGGCGTTGTACTGGCCTCGGGCGAGGAGATTCGTGCAAAGGTCGTCGCTTCAAACATTTCACCGAAACTGCTGTTTCGCGCCTACGTGCCGGAGACTGCGGTCGACGATGCAACTCGTCAGCAATTCGCTCGGATCGAAACCGGCTCCGGCACGTTTCGCATGAATGTCGCGTTATCGGAGCTGCCAGATTTTTTGTGTCGCCCCGGCAAGACCCAACAGCCTCATCATGCCAGTGGTATCGTCATTGGGCCAACCATCGACTATCTCGACCGCGCGTTTCTCGATGCGCGGCGCGATGGATGGTCCGCCGAGCCCGTGGTCGAAATCCTCATTCCATCGACACTCGACGAGACGCTTGCGCCGAGGGGACAGCATGTCGCGAGTTTGTTTGTCCAGCATGTCGCGCCGCGCTTGCCGGCTGGGCGCTCGTGGCGTGACCAATCCGAGAAGGAGCGCTTTGCTGACATTGTCATCGACACTGTGACGCGGTACGCACCCAACTTCCGATCTAGTGTGCTCGGTCGCCAAGTCTTGTCGCCACTCGATCTGGAAGAGCGCTTCGGACTTGTCGATGGTGATATCTTTCATGGTCAGTTGTCACTGGCGCAACTGTTCTCGCTTCGCCCGGTGCTTGGCCACGCCAACTATCGGTTGCCCGTGAAGGGCTTGTATCTGTGCGGCTCCGGCGCGCATCCCGGTGGCGGCGTGACCGGTCTTCCCGGCCATAACGCGGCCCGAGAGATCCTGCGTGATTTTGGACGTCGATGAGGTTTGCAAGTCTGGATAGATCGGGTTTAATTGTCCCAAGGATGTCTCGGAGCTAATCATGAGCGCTGCTAAAGTGAAGTCGGTCAAAGCTGTTCTGTTTGATGTCTTTGGCACGGTGGTCGACTGGCGATCGAGCTGCATTGCGGAGCTGACCGCGTTTGGCAAAGGCAAAGGTCTTGCGGCTGATTGGGTGCGCATGACGGATGAATGGCGCGGCCTGTATCAACCATCCATGGAGGCTGTACGGTCGGGCAAACGTGCATGGACGATCCTTGACGTTCTTCACCGTGAGAGTCTGGAGGCTCTGCTTCTGCAACATCAGTTGACCGGGCTGAGCGACGGCGAATTGGATCATTTGACCAAGATCTGGCACCGGTTGATGCCTTGGCCGGATGTCGTTTCGGGGCTGACACGGCTCAAGACCGGCTACATCATCGGCACGTTGTCGAATGGCAATGTCGGGTTGCTGACTCGGCTGGCGAAACACAACGGTTTGCCTTGGGATGTTGTGCTTGGGGCTGAGACGTCGCAAGCGTACAAGCCTCTGCCGCAGGCGTATTTGAACGCGTGCTTGTTGTTGAATCTGGCGCCGCACGAGGTGATGCTGGCCGCAGCCCACAACGGCGACCTGGCAGCTGCTGCGATGGCCGGCTTGGCCACTGGTTTCGTGCCGCGACCGACCGAGTATGGCCCGCATCAAAAGGTCGACTTCAAAGCCACAGGCGATTGGACGATTGTTGCCGCTGACTTCAACGATCTTGCGCGCCAAATGGGTTGCGCTTAGCAGTGCTTCGTCGAATGCTCAGAGCGCTCAAAGCTTCGGCTTCGGCTGATGCGGTTCGTAGACGGCCATGATGTGTTGAATATCCTTGTCGTAGTCGCCTGTCGGGTGAAAGACCTCGGCAATACCAATCTCGCGCTTAATGTAGTTGATGTAGACCAGGACAATGGGGACTTTGGCACCGACAGCAATGTGATAGAAACCTGACTTCCACTGTGTCACGTGTTTGCGTGTGCCTTCAGGGGGGATCACCAGATACAGTTGATTGCGCGTTGCGAACGCCTCGATCATCGCAGCGACTGCATTGGTGTTCTTGCTGCGGTCAATTGAGATGCCGCCGAGCCAACGCATCAGGCCGCCAAATGGCCACTTGAAGATCGTATCTTTACCCATCCAATGGATGCGGAGGCCGTAGATGATGCCGGCGGCTAACGCGTGCGGCAAGTCCCAGTTGCTCTTGTGGGGAGCGCCGACAACAACGTACTTGGGCAGATCCGGCATGGTGCCGAGGATGCGGAAACTGGTGGCAAGCAGCCAGAGTCTGACCAGTGGACGGAACATCCGCACGATCCACGAGGTGGCAGGACGTTTGCCTGTCGTTGAGACTTGCATGTCCTTGGACCCTTCGGTTCAGCGGCGCGGTGCGTGAGACCCCCTCGCGTAGTCTCTTGGTTCTGCGACCGCAAGCCCTTTGGATGTGGACTCTGGCACACACGCACTCAGCGGTTCAATTTTCGAAACGGCGGGCTGGCGTCGATTTGGCCTCATCAATACGCCGCGGCGACCGCGCCAACGCCATCTTTTTCATACAGGTCACGGCGGAATTGGATGACGCCATCTGAAGTTGCCCAGGCAGTGATGTAGGCGAAGTACAAGTTGACGGGCTTCTTGAGGCTGACGTCCAATCGCTCGCCCGACTTCTTCATTGCGAGTACGCGCTCGACATTCCAGCCGCCCTGGTCAGCAAGTAACCAGCCGGCCAACTGCTCGATGCCCGAGACCCGGACGCAGCCCGAAGAAGCGGCTCGAAAGTTACGGCCGAACAAGTTGTCCGATGGCGTCGAATGCATGTATACGGAATGCGCGTTGTTGAAGTTGATTTTCACGAAACCCAGCGGGTTTTCAGGCCCCGGTTGTTGCTTAAAGGAATAGGCGGAGGCTGCAGACCAGATGACTTTGGTGCTGTCAATTTTGCGGCCATCGCTCGCATATGCATCGATGCCGAACTTCGCCAGCACATCCTGCCCGCGGCGCTGCATGTCCATGCCTTTCGGGATCAGATCCTTCGAGACAACTGTCGGTGGCAAGTGCCAGACGGGATTGAAATTCAATTGGTGGATCTGGGACCGCAAGATTGGGGTCTGGCGGTCCAGTTTACCGACCACGCCTGAGTGTCTCGAATAGACTTCATTGCCTTCAACGGCCTCGATTTGGGCGGCCGGGATGTTCACCAGAACGTATTTTTTTGGTAGTCCGCGTGCCAACTCAGTCAAACGATTGAGGTTGGTCTGGAGCTGCTTCAAGCGCACTTGAGCGGGCACATTCAGTGCATCGATCGTCCGTGGATCAATCACGCCGGTCGGCGTCAGGCCGTTCGAGGCCTGAAAGCGCTTGACGGCTTTTTCCAGGGCATAGTCGAAGTTGGTTGAACCATCATTCTCCGGTTCGCGCAGATCACCCGATAATGCCAAGCGTGTCTTCAGCGTCGCGACCAAGGGCGATAACAGTCCCAGAGACATCTGGCGGATACCACCGCCTTTCTCAAGCTGTGGGATTAGAGGAAAACCGCCGGATTTGACCACTTCGCTGTAAAGCTTGATCGCGGACTTCATAGCGTTGAGATTTTCAGCCGAGAGCGTTGGAAAGCCTTTTGGTGGCTGGCTTTCCCATTCCTTCATCAACTGCCGGTCGTAAGTAGGCTGCGTCGTCGATTCGTAGGTTTGACCAGGGAAACGCACCCATGACGTGCCATCCTGCGCGCTGACGGGAACTGCCAACAGTACGATCAGACCTGCAGACAGGGCCAGCTTCGGGATCATGTGGTCGGTCATGCGCATCTCACAGTATTCTGGTTTCGCAGTTCGGCCTGTTCGCCAAGGGTAGTACACGGTCTGCGGGCCCAACTCCGGTCCAGTTCAGGTCAGTCGATCTCAAGTCGCTCACTTCGGGGCAATGTGGCATGCTTGTTTCAGCTCTGGTTTCAGCCAGTTCGGCTTGCGACGCCAGTGGTGGTTAACACAGCTCAATAATGACAACAACCCATTGAACTCAAGTGGAAATTGGATTGCTCTTTGCAATTATCCCGGTTGTTCGCAAACCAGATTGAACGGTGAATAACCATGTCACCTTGTGACAGAGTGACAATTAAAAACCCTGTGAAGTCGATGGGTTGTCGGCTCGATGATGCGAATGAGCCACAAACATCTGCGGTGAGGCGGTGGCGCCAAATCAAATGGTGGGTCTCTGACGCTGGTTGGATCGAGATGTCGCGTACGGATTGATACGTCCAGAACTCCAGTTTTATCTGCAATCTGGCTGCGGCCACTGGACGCTCGGCATGGTTGAGACCTAGCCTGTGCCGTCGAAGCATCAGTCGTCAGCGAGTCCCGCATGCCCCGCGCCTCCAAAGCCCTTGAGCGTTTTACTGTCTTGGATCTGACGCGGGTGCGGTCCGGGCCGACGTGCGTGCGACAACTCGCGGATTGGGGGGCCGATGTCATCAAGATCGAACCGCCGGAGCATCTCGATACGGCGGAAGGCATGGGCGGCCCACGGCACGGCTCGGACTTTCAGAACCTCCATCGTAACAAGCGGGCGATGACGCTGGACCTAAAATCCGGCGAGGGTGTTGCTGTGTTTAAGCGCATGGCGCAACAGGCCGATGTGGTCGTCGAGAATTTTCGACCAGATGTGAAAACGCGTTTGGGTATTGACTACAAGGTTTTGGCAAAGCTGAACTCTCGCTTGGTGTACGCGTCAATCTCCGGTTTCGGCCAGGACGGGCCGTACCGCGACCGGCCGGGTTTCGATCAGATTGCCCAAGGCATGGGCGGCATCATGTCAGTGACGGGCGAGCCTGGCCGCGGGCCGATGCGAGCCGGCATCCCGATTGCCGACTTGTCGGCTGGCTTGTTCGCGGCCCTCGGGATTTTGACGGCATTGCTCGAGCGAGAAGTGTCGAGCAAAGGGCAGGAGGTGACGACCTCGTTGCTGCAAGCGCAAACGTTTATGCTGGATTTCCAAGGTGCGCGCTATTTGAACGAGGGCGAGGTTCCCGGCCAGGCGGGGAACAATCATCCAACATCGATCCCAACGGGCGTCTTCAAATGCAAGGATGGCAACATTAATGTTGCGGCTTCTGGTCAAGCCATCTGGGAGCGGTTTGCTAAGGCCGTTGAAGGTACGGCTTGGCTCACGACCCCCGCATACAAGTCTGGCAAGGATCGTTCAAACAATCGCGATGCTCTGAATGCTGAGATTGCAGCTAAGATGAAGCGGCGAACTGTCGCTGAGTGGGTCGAGACTTTGACTGCGGCCGGTGTGCCATGCGGTCCAATCAATCGCATCGACGCAGTTTTTAACGACGTGCAGGTGAAACATCTGGGCTTGGCCCAATCGGTTGAGTCTGGAGATCAGCGTGGTACCGTCAATGTCATCGGTCAGCCATTTGCTTTGTCGCGAACACCCAGCAGGATTGCAACGGCTCCTCCTGAACGCGGTCAGCACACGGCCGCCATTTTGAAGGAATTTGGTTTCAGCAAGTCGGAGATTGCGGCACTGAAAAAATTGTCTGTTGTTTAGGCCGCAGCTCAAATTTCGGCTTCAAGATTATGCGACAAGTCGATCGAACAGCAGTGCGACCTGCGCCAGCGTTGATTTCAGATGTCCTTCCAGGGTTGGGAAATCTGGCGTCTCTCCGGCCTGCGCCAACAATAATTTCAAGCCGTCCGGTGCGTTTGCCGGATCAAATGGACTTTCCAGGCAGAGACGAAGAATCTGTGTGAGATTGTGAAGGAGTTTGGCCGCCGCAAGCAGCTGTTCGGCAGTGCCACGCGGAATGAGGCCAGCATCCGCGCACGCGGTAATTGCTGCCGCAGTATTTTGATTGAGCACGTTCGGATGTTGGTGTGCGTGCACCAATTGCAGAAATTGTGCGATGAACTCGAGATCAACCAGACCACCTCGCGTTTGTTTAAGCTCCCAGATATCGTCTGTGCCCTTCTCGGCCCAGATGCGTGCCCGCATATCGCGAACATCTGTAACAATTTTGGCCCGATCGCGCGGCAACGTCAGAGTCTGATGAATTGCGGCTTCAACTTTCTGCGTCAGATCGGGGCGACCGTAGACAATCCGCGCGCGTGTCAATGCCATATGTTCCCAGGTCCAGGCCTCATGTGCCTGATACTCGATGAAACTGGATAGCTGTGTGGCAACTGGACCCTTTTGTCCTGACGGACGTAGCCTCATATCGATTGCATACAGCGCACCTTCAGCTGTTGGCGCGTTAAATGCGGCGATCAAGCGTTGTGTGAATCTCGAATAATATTGCGCCGGCGATAGTGGTTTTGCGCCGTCTGACATTTGCACATCAGGATCGAAGTCGTAAACCAAAATGAGATCGAGATCAGATGTGGCGGTCATTTCGCGACCGCCAAGCTTGCCCATGGCAATGACAACCGCGCTGCCGCCGGGCAGAGTGCCGTGGACTTTGACAATGTCAGCTTTGACCCGGGCCGCGAGCTGCTCGATCATTTGATCTGCGAGCAGGGCATAAGCACCGCCCGCACGATCAGCACCGATGGTGCCCGTTAAGATGCGGACGCCAATGAGGAATGTTTGCTCGTGGGCGACGGCGCGCGCCCGGTCGAGAGCTGTCTGTAAGTCGTCTGCCTCAGCGAGTTCTTGCGCAACGATCCCGTGGATCATTTCGCGGTTGGCAAGCGCTCCGAAAAACCCCGGATCAAGGACTGCGTCGAGGACGCGACGGCGACGACCGAGGACGCGAGCGAGGCGTGGTGCGGTTCCCATGATGGCCGCAATCAAGTCAAGCAAACTTGGCTTTTGCTTGAGCAACGAGAACAGCTGAACGCCTGAAGGCAAGTCAGATAGAAAGCGATCAAATGCTAAGATTGCTGCATCTGGATCGGCAGTCTTGGCGAGTGCGTCGATCAACAAAGGTTGGACCTCGGTCAGCAATTCCCGCGCTCGCGGGGAGCGGATTGCCGGGGTGCGTCCATGATGCCAGCCACGAACGAGTCCAATAACTGCCGAGGGATTTGTGAACCCCCGCGCGCCGAGTGCGGTCACCGTGGCTGGATCATCCGCCTCGCCGGCAAACACCATGTTGGTGCCACCAGTGGTGAGTTCTGGACTTGCTTCAAACAATTGCGCGTAATGGCCTTGCACGGTCTCAAGAGTGCCGGTTAACGACACTGAAAAGCTTTTGGCATCTGCATAACCGGCAAAATGTGCGAGGCGTTCAAGATCACTGGGCTGGTCTGGTAAAGTTTGGGTTTGTTCGTCGTTGAGCATCTGCAGGCGGTGCTCAATAGTGCGCAGATGGACATAGGCTGCGGTCAAGTCGTCCCGCACATTGGCGGCAATCCAACCGCGCTCGGTCAACGCACCGAGTGCTCCGATAGTCGATGCGGTGCGCAGAATTTTTTGGCGCCCGCCGGCGATCAATTGCTGCGTTTGGGCGAAGAATTCAATTTCGCGAATACCGCCACGGCCGAGTTTAATGTTGTGACCAGCAATCGCGATATGGCCAAAACCTTTGACCGCATGGATTTGCCGCTTCATGGCGTGAATGTCGGCGATGGCAGCGAAGTCGAGGTACTTGCGCCAGATAAACGGTGCAAGTTCTTGCAGGACGTCGTCACCGGCCTCAATGTCGCCGGCGACCGCGCGAGCCTTGATCATCGCGGCCCGTTCCCAATTCTGGCCGAAATTCTCATAGTATTGCAAAGCCGCATCACGCGAAATCGCAATCGGCGTTGCACCCGGGTCCGGACGCAGCCGGAGATCGGTCCGAAACACGTATCCGTCCTCGGTTCGCTCTTGCATAAGCCGGACGAGGTCCCGTGTGAGACGGACAAAAAAGGTGAGCGCCTCATGTTTCTCATGGAGCTGCAATTTGGCGGGATCGAAGAAGACAATCAGATCGATGTCGGACGAATAGTTCAGCTCAAAGGCGCCATGTTTCCCCATGGCAATGACGGAATAGCCCGAGCGAAGTTCAGGATCAGCGGCCTCGTCCAACCAGTCACCGCGCAACTGCGCTTGCCGAAACAGAAAGCGGACCGCTGCAGCAATCGACACGTCCGCGACTTTCGTGATGCCTTTGGTGACGTCTGTGCCGGGAAAAATCCCACCGATGTCGCCGAGTGCCAGAAATAGCGCCGATCCAGCCTTGAATTGCCGCAAGGCGCGCATGGTTTCGGCTTGGGTCGTGGCATTTGCAACGGCTGTTGAAAGGCGTTGAGCCAAGACATTCAGACGGGTCGAATGCGGCGCCGTAAACGTCTCGACCAAGCGATTGGGGGCCTGCTTGATCAAGGCCGTCAGGAAGGGCGAGGCACCGAAGATACCCGCAAGGAGGGCTGTGGCATGTGGATCTGCAATGATTTCAGCCAATCCACGCGTGTCAGGTGCCAACGTTGCCAACTCTGTGAGCTCGCTTGCGGCGCGTGCCGCGTCATGCGCAATCGGCGCCCGATGGCAAACTGAGGCAGTCCCAATGGCAGCTTGTAAAGTGATCATTGATCCTCAGCGTGCGAAGCTCAACCTGACCGGGGCAACGCCAAACAGCCAGCCATGTAAGTAAAACACGAACCCGAGATAGATGAACAGGCCAAGCACAAGAACAATGAGATCGTTGCGGAGGCCACCTGTTCGGTTTCCGAGAGGACCCAAAGCCGCACGCGCGCCAACTGATATCCGATCATAGATGGCATAAACCAGGAACGATCCGAACAGCAACACTGAGCCGAGATCTCCGCGGACCAGCAGATGTGCCAACGCCCACAACGTGACCGCGGCCAACATCGGATGCTGCGCCCAGTCTCGAATCCGCGACGGCACGTTCGAGGCCACAATGAGGATCATGGCCGGCAGCATAAGCAATAAAGCGACGTGTCGGCCCCAACTCGGTGGGATCCAAAGCTGTGGATTCGAACGTCCAAGGCCACGTGCCTCGCCGTAACCAAAAATGATCAGGCCGAAGCCAAGCAGAGACACCATTGAGAAAAAAATTGGATACCCATTGCTGCCAAGCCGGGAAACGA
>JAYSUN010000176.1:0-5345 GCA_043719045.1 Hyphomicrobiaceae bacterium
AGCACGTTCATCTCACAGCTACTGGCTCATGTACCAGCCGCCATTCGGTGAGATCACCTGTCCGGTCATGTAGCGGGCTTCGTCACTGGCCAGATACACAGCAGCCCAGGCGATATCATCTGGTTCACCAAACCGGCGTAACGGCGTCTGCATCGCAATCATCGGCTTCATCGCGCTCAACGGTGCAGTCATATCGGTGTCGATCCAGCCGGGCGCGATGGCATTGACGCGGATATTGCGCGGCGCCACTTCGTGGGCGAGTGCACGGGTCAGTCCAAGGATCGCAGCCTTGGCCGTGGCATACGGCACATTACCTGGCCGCCCGAACGTGCCAAGGACACTCGACATGTTGACGATGCAGCCGGCCATCTGCGGGTTCATCAGCTTCAGAGCTTCGCGACAGCAATAGAACGTGCCGTCAACGTGCACCGCCTGCATGCGCCGCCAAGAGTCATCGGTTGTATTGACAGTGCCGTCGATGAAGGTCGTGACCGGACCGCCCGAAGCCATTTCCTGGGCATGCTTCTGGCGCACAGCCATCACCTGGTCGATGTCGTTGCGACCTTCAAGACCGCTGATTCCGGCGTTGTTGACGAGGATATCGAGCCGACCCGTGATGTGCGCGATATCGCCAAACATGGCGGCAACCGCGGCCGGGTTCGACACGTCGGCTGCCACCCCATGTCCGCCGATGCGCGCCGCCGTCGCTTTGGCGTTCTCCAGACTGACATCATTGATGATGACCACGGCGCCCGCCTCGACAAACCGTTGCGCAATGGCCGCGCCAAGACCGCGCGCAGCCCCCGTCACCAGCGCCGTTTTGCCTTCGAGGCGCCGGCTCGGATTGTGCGTCATGCTAACACCCCGCTGTTGGATCGATCACAGCACTCTGCCCGATTTCAGCCGCGATGCAACGTCGCTCAATACCACCGACGACACCCGCAAAAAGACCTGCGTCACGCTCCGTGAGCGGCGTGTCGAGTGCCCAACCTCCCTCGGTCTCCCGGAATTTTCGACGCGTCGTCACGCGACTGAAAGATACGGGCTCATTACCGGCCGAAATTGCGCGCGGACGCCAGTGTTCAAAACCCTGCCAGCGTAGAGAGTTGGCAAACCGCACATGTCGGCGCAATCGCGCTCAAGCTTGCGAGCATCCGCCAAACGGCGCGATGGGCCAGATGCTGCCGGAAGTGGATTCGATTGCATGCTGCTATTAGGTCTTCTATCAAAGAGCTGCAGAAACTCCGCGAACAAACCTGGACTGGACGCTAAGGGGTAACTTTCAAGCGTTAAGGTATCAGACCGGCGTCGGTCGTTGGACACGCGTAACCGACCGGTCGCCGATTGGGCGGCGGCGCACGCTGCGTCCTGGAACTGGCCGGACTGGCACGCCTGCCTCCATTGGCATCCCGGAATTTGGTCCGTGCCCGTTGAGCGCAGGACTGGCCTGGGAAAATGATCTGCAAACGTTTCCAGTGGCACAAACCCCACCTTCGTCATCTCCGCGTCTGGCGGGGATGACGGAGGTTTGAGTTGTGTTCAGCAGCGTCGAAAATTCCGGGACAGCGGACGGTGGAACACGTCGTGTGGCGGACGCCTCAGCTCGGCGAGCGCGGATCGGTGGCATCGCGCAGGCCATCGCCGATCAGGTTGAGGCCGATCATGGTGATCAGAATGGCGAGGCTTGGAAACACAGCCAGCAGATAGTTGTCGTTGAGGTACTCAAAACCTTCGCGGATAATGCCTCCCCACGTCGCCGTTGGTGGCGCCACGCCGAGGCCGATAAACGCTAACGTCGATTCCGTGCGGATCGCGGTTGCCAGCCACAGCGACCCCATCACGATGATCTCGTCCATGATGTTTGGCGCCACGTGACGAAACATGATCCGCGCGTCCGAAAACCCTAACGCCCGTCCCGCATCAATGAAGACGCGCTCGCGCATGGCAAGCGTTGAGCCGCGCGCCAGACGGATAAACGCAGGCACTGCCGTCACCGCAATGGCGATGATGATATTGGTCAGACTGGCGCCCAGCACGGCCACCAGCAGCAAGCCCATGACCAACTGCGGGAATGACAAGAGCACGTCGGTCAACATCGTGATGGCTTGATCGAAACGGCCGCCGTAGTAGCCAGCCATAATGCCGATGATGGTGCCGAGAAACATGGCCGAGAGGGTCGCGACCACGCCGACCCACAATGAAATGCGCGCGCCCCAGACAATGCGGGAAAACACGTCGCGGCCGAACGAGTCGAGCCCGAGCCAATGCCTCGTCGTGGGGTCCGCGAGTTGTGGCCCAAGCATCTGCTTATTTGGATCGAACGGCGCGACCCAAGGGGCGAACACCGCCATGATCACCAGAACCAGCAAGATGAGCAGGCCCGTGATCATCGCCGGATTGGTCTTGGCTTTGCTCCAGATCGAGGCCGAGACTGGCTCTGCTTTGGCAGGTGTCGCAGGTGCGCTCATGTTGTTTTAACCCGCGGATCAACCAGACCATACACCACGTCCGTCAACACGTTCGCTGCCACGATAGCGAATGCGAACACCACCATCATACCCTGAAGCGTCGCATAATCTCGCGTGTTCAGCGCGTTGACGATGATCTTGCCCAGGCCAGGCCTTGAAAACACGATTTCGGTCAGCACGGAGTTGCCGATCAAGACACCCAGATTGAGGCCTATGATCGTGACGATCGGGATCAGCACGTTGCGCAGGGCATGCCGCAAGACCACGATCCGATCCGGCATCCCCTTGGCGCGGGCGGTTCGGACATAGTCTTCACCCAGCGCATTGAGCATCCCCGAGCGCGTCACACGCGTCACATAGGCGACCATGATCACACCGAGATTGATGGCCGGCAGCGCTAGCGCGCGCAAGCGCTCAAACACATCGTTGGAGCGCGGCGTCGAAATCACCGGAAACCAGTTCAGCTGGATGGAAAACACAATCAGCAACAAGACGCCCGACACAAAAGCTGGAAACGACAAACCGATCAGCGACACGGTCCGCGCCACCCAATCCGCAAGGCCGTTGCGCTGCAATGCGGCGAGGACGCCGAGCGGGACACCAACGACAATGCCGATCAACAGGCTCGCGAGCGTCAGTTCGATGGTGTAGGGCAACACCGCCAAGACATCCGTCAACACCGGCCGGTTGGTCGTCAAGGACCGGCCGAGATCGCCGACGGCAACGCCCGCCAGATACTCGCCGTATTGCACCAGAAGCGGCTTGTTGAGCCCCAGTTTCTCGCGCATTGCGGCCAGCGCATCAGGGCTCGCCTGATCACCCAGCACCACCAGCGCCGGATCACCGGGCACCACCCGCACCATGAAAAATACGAGTGTCAGCACGGCCAGCAGCGTCGGAACGGCAAACAACAAGCGTTTGGCAATGAAGAGGAGCATATGCGCCGGATCTCGATCAGGACCGGGCACGGCCCGAACGCGCTTTTTCAGAACGTAGCAGTTGTGCGTGGGTCAGCTCTGCCGGTCAAGCACGTTTCGACGACCAACCGCGCACGAGTGGCGCCATCGGGTGATTCTGACGTGTCGCGTCAAACTTAGGCGACCGTCTGTGCCAGGGCCGCATGCACCGGCCGCTTCGGCGCGGTCTTGCCCGGCACCGCGAGCGAAGTCACCTGAACCTCGCCTGCGGTCACCATCACAAAGCTTTGGGCCGGGACCACATTCCAGTCGGTGTGGACGCCATCGAGCGGCTCCGAGACAACCAACGTGCCGCCATCGGGGCAGCAGGCTTTGGTGTAAAGCGTTGGCGGTTCTGCATTGGTCGCATAGCGAACCGCATACAGCGCATCGCCGCCAGTGATCGCAGCCGTCATCTTGAATGGCTCGGTGATGTCGGCGTTCCGCATCTCGTTTTCAACAAAGGCAATGGTTGCGCTGACGGCCGCTTGCGGATCGCGCTCGAGGCCATTGGCAAGCATGAGCAGAAACAAAGCTTCGCTGTCGGTCGTCCCGACGCGATGGTGGAACAGGTCATCGGGGATTGCGGCTTCAACTTTGCGACGCACGCGCTCCCAGTTCGGGACTTGGCCGTTGTGCATGAACACCCAGTTGTCGACTGTGAAAGGATGGCAGTTTGCCCGCGTTGATGCCGTACCGGTTGACGCCCGCACGTGCGCCAGAAACAGACGCGACCGAATCTGGTGCGCAATCGAGAGCAGGTTTTCATCCGACCAGGCTGGACGGATATCACGGAACACGCCGGGTCGCTGGCGCTCGCCGTACCAAGCCAGCCCAAAACCATCGGCGTTGACTTCGGTCTTGGCCTCTCGGGAATGCAGCGATTGTGCGACCAGACTCTGACACGGGCGTGAGACGAAGTCTTCAAGGAACACCGGCGTTCCGAGATAAGCGACCCAACGGCACATCGCATGTTCCCCATAGATGTCGGACCAATCGACGCGCGGCTGATACCAGCGCGCCTCGTCATGGATGTTTCAACAGTTTTTAACGCAACTGCTGTGCCGTCCGGCACATGAAGCCGACATGAAGCGCAACAACTTCATCGACCGCTCAGTCACCCCCGGCGACATTACCGCCCCACCAGAACCCAACCCGATCCCCCGTTACGCAACGTCAGCCCTTGCGGCGTCAATGCTTCGGCCAACCGTGCTGCGCCGCCGGGATAGCGTAGCGTAATGCGCGCGCCGCGACCAGACATGCCCAGCACATCCAGGTTCTCGATGCCTGGAGTTCCACTCAGTGTGCGTGACATTTCCTGCCACTCAGCCATGCCACGGAATTCGACGTTGACGGTAAAGTCACCGCCACTCGCCCCCGGGTTGGTCGATACCGTCATCGGCCCGCGGACCGTGACTTGCTTCCAGCGCCCTTCAAGGACACCGAGGGAGACAACGCCCGCCAATTCCGACGCATAGCCAGGGTCCGACAAATCCAGCCGATAGGCCCGTTGCCACGAAATGGGCCCCGCCGCGTCCTGACCAATCAATGTCACTGTCAAGCGCCGGCCCGCAACATCAGGCTCCGCAATCGCTGCCACCAATCGCTCGGTGGCGTAGCTCGACGCAAATGTGCGCCAGAAACTGCCATCGCCAGCCGCCAGCGCCTTGAGTGTATCGGCGTGCAACCCGGGCTTGACCGCCTCAAGCTTGACCGGGGTCAGAGAATGCTCAAGATCGAGGCTCTTCCAGGCGTCCAGCCATGCCTTGGGTCCTTGCGTCGGCCCGAGGGCTGCCGGCATATCCCCCGTCTCAGCAGGTGCGCGCCAGATCGGCACCACTGTAATGGCGTCCGCCTGCTGCTCGGCGAATGGCAGACCTTCACGTTCCAGCAACGCCCGGACGGCCTGGGGCTGGAACTT
>JAYSUN010000177.1:0-5344 GCA_043719045.1 Hyphomicrobiaceae bacterium
CTTTCCTCCGTACGCTCCAGATCCTGCCCGCAGGCAATCTCGTCCCGGCGAGCAGCTTTCGTAATTTGCCGCGTGCTTGCACCACAGCTGCGGCAAACTTCGCAACTGACACCGAATCGGAAAAGTTCTGACTGGTCCTGCCGCTGATCGCGTGCCGGCTCGCGCAAGAAATACAAGACCGGCGCCAGAACGCCGTCTTGAACCATACCATGTCGAAAGCCCTGCAAGACCAACTGTTGGGCTTCGGTTCAGGGTAAGAGTTCCCCATCTTGCCAGCGTGTCAGCCGCCAGACGTCCTGGCTGGCAGCCCCGTCGGGGCCAAACCGAACCAAGCCCATGACAGTTTCAGTGTCCTGCGTGAGTGCTGCCGCAACATCGCGACCAGCCACGGAGCCCGCACGCCGGGCGGCTGCAGCCCAAGCCTCAAGTGCTGCAGCCGTGGCAAGCGCGGATCTGGTCGGCGTGAGGCCAACATTGATGAGGCGGTCTATCAGCACTTTGGCCGTCGGGTAAGTGGCCGCGTAATGGGCTGTGCTGGCCTCAACAACCACTCGGACATTCATCGACGCCGGGCCTGCCAGCTGAGCAAAATCTGCCGTGGCTAAAAGATCTGAACCGACGACAGCAATATTCGGTACTTTCGCTGTCAAGTCATTGACCACAAGTGCGCCTTCAACCGAAAACGCGATCAGGGCAACATGGCTGATTTTGGCGGTCGCCAGTCGTTGTGCCAACGCCGAAAAATCCTTGTCGCCGCCCGCATATATCTCCAGCGCAGCCGGTACGATGTTGACCGCTCGAAGATGGGCATGGATCGCGTTGGCAAGTCCGATGGTCAGCCGCGTTTTATCGCGGACAATGGCGATGCGTGCGCCGGGAACTGCCGCGAGTGTCTGGCCGATGAATGCGGCCTGCGAAAGTTTAGCCGCGGGAATGCGGAAGGTCATGTCGCTGGCACGTTTGGCAGTGGCCGTGGCAATCGGAACGCCGGCCGCAATGAAGAGTTTTTCTGCCGCCGCATAGTTCGGGGCGGCTGCCAAAGCCGAAGGTGCACAGGCGTGGCCAATCACAGCGACGGCAACACTTTCGGCAATCCTTCGAATGATTGCCGGGACCGACCCCGTCGTGCACGGATCATCATGCAGTGCCAAGACCAACTTGGCTCCATTGATGCCGCCAGACATGTTGATTTCGGCTGCAACAAGGCCGGCAGCCGTTTGGATCGCGGCACCGGTCCGAGCCTGCGGCCCGGTCAATGGCGCCGGGATGGCCACCACGACGTCAGCAGGTTGGCCGTGTGCAACCGGATTGACGAAGCATAGTAATGTCAAAGCCAGCACCAAAACCCGCGACACCCGGCGGGCGCCGTGGCAGGTTTGGAGCGGTGTGGCGGACCATGGTTTGGTCAAACATGTTGAACTCCTGGCCTGCACCCTCGTCCCCACTGCACCGAATTCCACTTGCTTAGAAAATGCTCTAAGCTTTTGGCCAAAGCAACAAACGAGTGTCGCCAAATGCCCACCTCTGGACGTAATTCCGTAGCTGTCGATACCGTCGACGTCGTTTATACACCCGAACAGATCGCTGCCCGCATCGATGATCTCGCTGCGGCGATTGCCGCTAAGCAGTTAACGGGCCTCCTCGTGGTGGCCATACTGAAGGGCTCATTTGTCTTTGCCGCGGACTTGATCCGGGCCCTGCACCGTGCAGGAATTGCGCCGGAAGTCGACTTCATGACCCTGTCGAGCTACCGCCATGCCACCTCGTCGTCTGGTCAAGTGACCATCGTGCGAGACCTTGAGACGGATGTCGCAGGCCGCAATGTCCTGATCGTTGACGATATCCTGGAGTCAGGCCGGACACTGGCGTTTGCCAAGGATCTGATCAGTGCGCGTTCGGCGAAGTCGGTGCACACCTGTGTGCTGCTCGAGAAACCGGGCCTGCGCGCGGTCACTATCGGAGCTGACTTCAAGGCATTTGATTGCCCGCCGGTATTTGTTGTTGGCTATGGTATGGATGTCGCGAATCGGTATCGTGAATTGCCATTTGTTGGTCGGTTAATCGGAAAATGAGCCAATAGCGCGAGGTCTGTCCCATGGCACGCATTCTTCTAGCCGACGATGAAACAGCCGCACGCGATCTGGTGCGTGGCACATTGGTCGCCGACGGGCATAGCGTCACCAGTGCCGACGATGGTGCCGAGGCGTTAGCCAAGTTGACAGCGGCCCCAGGCGCCTTTGACCTCCTGCTATCTGATATTCAGATGCCGGTCATGGACGGATTAACACTGGCTCAGACGGCCATGGCGGCGCATCCCACTCTGCGCGTTGTGCTCATGTCGGGGTTTGCAGACGGCTTCCTCAAGGCTGAGCAGTTGAAGCCGCGTCTCAGCGCTGTGCTCTCAAAGCCTGTGTCGCCTGCCGATCTGAGGGCCGCGGTTGTTGCGGCGTTGAAAGCATAAAGAAAGGCGCCAGACCGACTGATCTGACGCCTTTCTATCGCGCTGTCGTGTGCCAGCCGTTCAGCGGCCGAGAATCGCAACATTGACTCTAGTGATACCGACGTCGGTCATGCCGATGACCTGAGCTGCCCGGCGTGACAAATCAATGATGCGGCCAGCGATGTACGGACCACGGTCGTTGATCACCACTTCAACCGAACGGCCAGTGTCCGGGCGGGTTACGCGGACGCGGGTTCCGAACGGCAGCGTCTTGTGCGCGGCCGTCAAGGCATCTGGATTGAACCGACCACCAGATGCGACGGGCTGTGGCTGCCAATAGTAGGAGGCGACGCCGGTCAAAGTTCCCGATGAGGTCACGGGAGCGCGAGCCTGGGCTGGCTTGTTTGCCTGCCGGCGTTGCGGACGGCTGCCGTCATCAGTGTTGACTGCGCGTGCAACTTGTTTCGGCTGAGCGGCGGCAACGGCGGCTTTGGACTTGCTGGCCACCCG
Source organism: Hyphomicrobiaceae bacterium (assembly GCA_043719045.1). Lineage (GTDB taxonomy): Bacteria > Pseudomonadota > Alphaproteobacteria > Rhizobiales > Hyphomicrobiaceae > JABFRJ01. The sequence continues at coordinate 2,951 of JAYSUN010000177.1, forward strand.
ATTTGGCGTGGATGCAGGCTGGCTATCGCGAAAGGCTTTATTCCACCAATCATCAGAATTATCACCAGCGGTGGCTGGGGCGATCGACGCGAACATCGCGCCCAATGCCAGCATCAGCGAAACGAGAACTGCTTTCATCGAGAAACTCCTGTTGAGCAGGACAAAGGAAAGTCGAACGCCATGCAGTGGCATGGGCCCGGTTAGCACCAGCGGTATGATGTGAACTTCGAGGTGAACGGCCCACGGGGCGCTAGAGCGCCACCCCGTCACACCGGTCATGTTGACCCCACCGCTGTCGCGGTCTGCCCGGGACCAAAGGTCGCCGAGGCCTAGACATCCGCTGAATGAAGCACAAACCACAGCGAGGCGGCTGCCATCAGCGGACGCGCGAATTAACCACGGATTGTTGCTGCGTCAACCCGCAGGATTAACCAATCGATCAAAATGGTTAACCGGATTCCGATGGGACAAACTCTGAAGTTGCAGATCAGCTGATGCCGTCAGTCCGGCGAACCGGCTCGATGTGAGCAACGCTGGGTACCGCTGCATTATTTCTGGACTTCGGCCTCGAAAATATGACCCGAAAGGGCGCTGCCGCGGCCGGACGCCAGATACAGGGCAAGTGCAGCAATATCGGGCTCGCCAGCTAAGCCGTGACCGCTGGACATACCGGTCTCAGGGGCCACAGCGTTGACGCGAACGCCGTGTGGCGCCCAGGTTTCCGCGTCGGTCCGGGTCATCGCTGCAAGAGTAGCTTTAGCCGCCCCGGCAAATGCGATTTCTGATCGGGATGCACCTTTCGGCAGCATGGCAATGTGCAGAACGAGACCTTCGGTATGTGTGGTGCGCATCCGGTTTGCCGCCACCCGGCCCATGAGGCAGGGCATCAACAGAAGGTCGGAAACGCGCTGCTCAATATCTTCAATGCCACCGAGACCGACCGTGCCCAGCGTCAGAGGAACGATACACACAACGACGTCAACGCCACCAAATTGCGCAATGGCGCGGCGCGCAAAAGCCACGATCTCGTCAGCTGTTTTGAGCGGGCCCGGATACAAGCTCAATTCGGCCGCCACCGGTGCTAGAACCTCGCCGAGGGCTTCCGTTTCTGCGCACGGCGCATCGATCTGCAGGATCAAACGGGTCCGGTGTTCGGCAAACGCGCGGGCAATATCGACGCCGTGATCGGCGGTCACGCCCAGCATCAGCACCCGTTTGCCAACCAGTTCCGCATACGAGGGGGCCGCCCCAAAGAAACTCTCAAACGCAGTGCTCGGGGTCATCAGCATGGGCTACTCTCCGGACGAACCATCGGGCCGTGGTCCGCATTTGTCATGCGTGCCATCTGGTGCCGATTCGACTAACGAGAGGTAAAAGGCCATCCGATTCGGGCGGAGTGGCGGCAAGGACAAGGCGTGAACGCGGCGCGGATATGCCCGCACAGAATGATCTCAGTTGAACATAGAATGCTTGATATCGAGCGTTTTTGTGCGACACGCCGGTGTCTGACTGCGCGGGGGCAACAATGTTTTTTGTACTGTCAAAAATAGCATGGTTTTTATTGCAGCCGTCGAGTTTGATGGCGCTTGGACTCAGCGTTGGAATTTTCCTGGTCGCGCGCGGTCGGTCCCGTGCGGGGTTGCGCTGGCTGATCGGGAGCATGGCCTTAATCCTGATCGTTGGGCTGACGGCCGTTGCCGATATCATCACTGCGCCGCTCGAGGCGCGATTTCCACGACCTGATCTCACTGGCCAACGCTTCGACGGCATTATTGTTCTGGGTGGCGCTGAGGATTCAAATGGCAGCGATCGGGAGATCATGTCGCTCAACGAAGCCGGCGAGCGTATGACCGAGGCTGCAGCCCTTGCTCACCGGTTGCCCGGGATCCGACTGTTGTTCTCGGGTGGCTCCGGCTCGTTGTTCAACGCCAGCGTGCCCGCCGGCAAAGCATCTGCCGCAACCCAGGCCAAAGCCTTGTTTTCAGCGTTGGGCATTGCGCCGGAGCGGATCGTTGTCGAAGAGCAATCGCGGACGACCCATGAGAATGCGCTTTATTCCTATGCCGTGCTGAAACCTAAGCCCGGCGAGCGATTTCTGCTGGTGACCTCGGCGTGGCACATGCCCCGCTCGATCGGATGTTTTCGGGCCGCGGGGTTTGACGTCGCGGCTTGGCCCGCGGATTTCCGCTCGGCTGAAAAGCTGTCGCTCTTGCGGACGTTTTCAGCGATCCCCGACGGCCTGAAACGGACGGATGCCATTGTGAAAGAGTATGTCGGGCTGCTCGCGTATCGCTTGACCGGTCGGACATCCGCCCTGTTTCCAGCTCCGCTCTGACGCTGCGTGTCGGTGCTGCCGACCCTATGCGGGCAGATTGGGGATTGTCGACAATCGGC
>JAYSUN010000178.1:0-1972 GCA_043719045.1 Hyphomicrobiaceae bacterium
TACCGCTAGCAGCGACAATCGCTGCCGCGGGCTTGGTCGTAAAAGACGCGTTGGCCGATTCACTAGGGTCGGATGCTAGGCAGCTGGACGTAACTGGACAGCAAAAAAGCGGCCGCATCATTAATGCACTGCAGGCCTTCTTTGGCGCGCCTGTTGGCGCCCTCAACCCGCTGGTCCGTAATCTCGAGAGCGAAGACAGTCTGATTGGCGATGACGCGAGCCTCGTGTCGAGCATTTTCTCCGGCACCATTTCATTAGGCGAAGAGATCACCGTGCCGACAGAGGTCAACAGCCATTCCATCGAACAGATCATGGATGCGCTGGCACTGCATGCGGTGCTTTATCAGTTGGATAGCGATCTGACTTTGGCGACCAGCAAGAAGTACGTGGATGCGGCCGACAAAACTCCGGGAACCAGCGAGGAGGTATTGGTCGAGGCGTTGCACGCGCTGCTTGTTTCGGGTAGCCAATACGCGCAATACGGCATTCAATTACCGATCTCGGATGCCTCGGTGGGATTGGATAGGTGGAGTGGCAAGGGCGCGATTTCTGCCCGCGATGCGTACCACACGGCAATTCTGGAAATCAATAAAAAACTGGATCAACTCAATTTACAGTCAACACATATCCTTTCAATGATCGAGGATGGTTCCGGTCAGTTGACAAAGCAACAACTGATCGACCGCTCCAAATCTGGAGCGGACAAGTATGCGTTCAGATATGCGCTGAAAAAACTGCTGCCCTTTGCTGTTACGGGGATCGACTATAAGGAACTTCACAACTCAAAGGGCGAGCTGGAGCTTTACGATCCCGAATTGCGTGCAGGTGCGCTGACCACGCAGTGGATAGCGGACAGGGCGGAGTTCATGTACTGGAAAAACATCGCTTACAGAAGAGACACAGATTTCATTGCGGTGGCGGGTGCTGACGACCGGGTCTTTGTTGAAGTTGCCGATCCTGTGGAAATCTATATGACCGGAGTGGACGGCAATGGAGAGGCGCCGACCAAGCCATTGAATGCAATCCGCCTTGTCTTTGGCGGAGACGAAGCCGATGCGCTCACCGGCGACAAACAGGCCGACCGGCTCTACGGCGGCTTGGGGACGGACTATCTGCAGGGCAATCGTGGAGACGACTACCTGGAAGGCGGCGCTGGGCTGGATGTCTACCAGTACAACGCCTCCGAATCGGGAATCAACAGCCGTGACGGCGCGGACACGATTCTTGATACCGACGGGCACGGCATTCTGCGGTATCACTATGATCCGGGGGCGCTCTCCGCCAACATCGATACGGTGATTGCGGATGCCTCGGTGAAGCTGTCGGATACTCAATGGCAAAGCGCGGACGGGCGCTTCACGTATACCAGAGACGGCGCCGATCTTCGCGTCACCCTCAACGACGCTGCCGGGGGTGGCTTGCTGCTGAAAGACTGGCGGGAGGGGGATTTCTTCATTCATCTGCGGGAAGAAATTGTCACAGCGGACTTGCGCCGCTTCGATGGCGATCTGGCCCCCATTGACCAGAATCCGGCCACGCCGGAGGTCGAGTTTGCCCTGGACGATCTGGGCAACGTCGTGACCGATCCCGCGGCGGAACAGGTCGGGCGCATGGATGTGCTCCATGGGAGCGACTCGGAGGAGATCGGGGACTGGATCATGGCTGGCGCCGGACGCGACCGCATTGCGGCCGGCTCGGGCAATGATCGGATTGAAGGCGGACTGGGTGGTGTGATCGATGGAGTCTGGGGTGGCGATCTTGTCGATGCCGGTGCGGGCGATGACGAAGTCTGGGGGGAAGGCCGGCATGGCACGCTTGCGCAGGCGATCAGCGGCACGAGTTTTGGCACACCGGACGGCCTGAAGGGCGACTGGCTCTCCGGTCGCGACGGAAACGACGTTCTCGTGGGCAGCGCGAGCAACGATGTGCTCGTCGGCGGGTCGGGCGCCGATCTGCTCATCGGTGGGGCAGG
>JAYSUN010000179.1:0-1969 GCA_043719045.1 Hyphomicrobiaceae bacterium
AATCGGGTTCGGCGTCAAGGCGCCGGTAAGAGCGACATCCAGCCGCGCGCCTTGCTGCATGAGCAGCGTCTGCATCGTCAGCGGCGCGGTGCCCTGGCGGCCGGCAAGCGCGCCCCCCGTCTCGATTGCGACAAGGCCAGCAAGATTGCCCGTGCCGCCAAGGCGCCCACCGTTTCGCACCGCCACGTTCGGGGACCCGGTTTCCACATTGACGTCAAGACTGCCGCCGGAAACGACGATGTTCCCGGTGAAGCGATCCATGTCGCCGTCAAGCGATGTTGCGCCCCGCCTTTGCTCGATGAGTCCGGTGCCAAAGGCATCGGATTCGACCGTTGCGGCAAAGCTGTAGCCGGCCTTTAGATGATTGAAGAGGATGGTTCCGGTCGGGCCGATGTTGATATCGGTTCTAACGACTATTTCCCCAGGGTCCTCCAAAATCCCGCCGGGCGCGCCGCCGATTATGAGAATGCCCCGTGGTGAAACAAAAAGGTTCGGATTGGCGGCCTCGCGTCCAAGATGAACGACATTGGCGTCAAGCGTGCCACCGTTTGCCACCCTCAGCGTGCCATCACCGCGGCCGCCTACAACCAGTTCGCCGGTTGCGATCAACCTGCTGCCAGGCCCTCGGGCCACGATTTCTCCGATACCTCCTTGAGAGCCTAGCGTCGGGTTTGCGATCGTGCCAGCCTGGCCGATCCAGACCGTCGGAGCGGTCACTGTGGCACCGTCGCCGATCAAGACGTTACCGCGGGCACGTGACACGTACAGCGCGACGGTTGCGGTCAACGACGAATCTGCTCCGGATACATCGACCATCGCCAACCCATTGTCTTGCGAAACATTTAAGTCTCCCACAAAAATAAATGGAGCAGCTACGGATGACCCGCTCATGATCGACAGTTGGGTGGTTTGCGGGCCACCATTGAGTTGAATGAAACCGTCAGCCAGAAGTTGGCTCGACTGTGTCAATCGTGTGATGGCATTGTTACCCATAATAAAACTGTTCGCGCGAAGCTTGCCATTGCGGCTGATGATCAGGCGATCGTCCGTCACAATTCCATCACCCAGAATGTTGAACTCACCATTTACCGACAAGAGGCTTCCACTGCCATCGATCTTAACCACGCCAATTGTTGCCGGATTATGGATGCCGCCCGATTGAATGGTCACCCTCACGCTCCCGGGACGGTCACCATCACCCCTTGCGACCAGCACGCTTCCGCCTGATTCGACCGTAAGCGCGCTGACTGTCGTGAGTTGCCTTTCGACCTTCAAACTGCCCCCACTGCTGATTGTCGCAACCCCATACAGTTCGATGCTGACCCCCCCGACATCGACGACACCACCACTCTTGATGTTCAGCGTTCCGTTTCCCCCTAGGCTCTGAATGATGCCGCCGAAGAAAGCACCGAGCGAAACGCCGTAAGTCTGGCCGACGCGAAGCGAACTCGCGATCACCATGCCCCCGTTACCTACCTCCAGCGTGCCGTCGGCGTTCGGGGCTCGATAGTTCGCGGTTTGTTGCAGGTTCTGAAAGATTTCCGCCGCAGTATCGCCGGTGAGACGGCCACCGCCGACTTGAATTTCGCCGGCCCGCACGGCTGTGCCTCCACTCTTCGGCATGATCAATTTGCCGTCAGACACCATGACCTTGCCCTGACCGTAAAGTCCGATGTCGAGCGCACCGCCGACCTGCAGAATGCCTCCGTTGGCAATATCCACGTTGCCGCCCCCCGCCAGCGTATTACCGATCCGCATACCCTGGGCAATATTGAGAAAATGGTCGTTGGAAATGGACAGTACGCTATCCAGATCGACCATTCGCGCTTGGCCGTCGCTGGCGGCAAGCGTCACGCCGGTCGCGATCCTTACAGCCTCGGTGATCAGCGGCGGACGCATCCGCTGCCACGCCCTTGCTGCAATTACTGGGTCGGGATCGACCCACTCGCCGCTGGTCAGCCGATCATTG
>JAYSUN010000180.1:0-5315 GCA_043719045.1 Hyphomicrobiaceae bacterium
AGCTCTCGCCTTTGTAATGCACCAGCTTCCATCGATCCGACCGCACCATGGTCATGAATTCGGCGCCGGTCAGATTGACGTCGCCGGCCTGCTCACAGAACACATACGGACGGGGCTGCCACGGCTTCTGTTCAAGCGCGCCGAGTAACGATTGCGCCTCGAACGAGGCCGGCACTGTCGCCCCGGCAAGCTCCATGATGGTCGGTCCAAGATCGAACAACTGGCATAGCCCATCGATCTTGCGGCCACCGCTGAATCGGTTTGGCGACCACGCGATGAGTGGCGTCCGCGTGACACAATCATACATGGCCCATTTCTGAATGAGGCCATGTTCGCCCATGCAGTCACCATGATCCGACGCGAAGAAGACGACCGCATTGTCCAGGTATCCATGTTTGCGCAGAGATTCCAGGATGTCGCCGATTTTCTCATCGATCATCGTGACGTTGGCGCCATAGTGTGCCCACAGCCGTTGCATCTGTTCGGGGCTCGGATCCAAATCCCAAACGACGGAGTCGTGATCGACCTCGACATCATGCTGGCGCTTCTCTTTCAGAGCCGGGGGGAGCGCCTCCATTTCAGCTTGGCTGGGTCGTGGATAGGGGATGTCATCGCGCTTGAGATAAGGCTCGAGATAGCGTGCCGTCGGATCATAAGGCGGGTGTGGTCCAGGAAAACCGATCTGCAGGAATAATGGCTGCGTCGGCGGATACGTGTCGACCCACCATTTCGCCATGTTGCCGACGAACACGTCGGCGTGCAGATGCTCCGGCAACTCCCACTCAAACGCACCAAGCCGTTCACGATAGTCCTCCCGCTCTCGATACTGGACCCTCTGCTGCTTCTTGAGGCCGTGTGCCGCGAGGGCTTTGTCCCACTCGTCAAAGTACCAACGCCCTTCCATGTAACGATCTTTGTTTTCGACCACGTAGCGCTCATGGAAACCAGCTTCAGCACCATAGGGGATCGTGTGCATCTTGCCGACGTTGACGCATCGATAGCCCTGGCCGGCCAGTTGCTCGACCCAAGTTCGTCGCCAGGGTTGACCGTTTCGCAGAACCCCCGTCGTATGCGGATAGTAGCCCGTGAATAGACTGGCGCGGCACGGTACGCAGCTTGCAGCCGTGATATGGCAGTTGGTAAAGGCGACGCCCTCGTTGACCAACCGATCGAGATTCGGTGTCGAGACCCAGCCAGCGCCAAGTGCTGCGATCGTGTCGTAACGTTGCTGATCGGTCATGATCAGGATGATGTTCGGTTTTGCAGACACCATCAGACCCGGCTCCTGCGGCTTGTTGTTCTCTCCGTGCTTTCGCGAACCACAAGTGTGGACTCGAGACAGCAGCGCTCGGCCGCGCCGCCGTTGATCCTTGAGAGGATCATCTGGGCCGCAAGTTGACCGATTTGAACGCGCGGCGGACGCATCGTGGTCAGTGCGGGCGTGAGACAGGTCCCGGCATCATTGTCGCCAAAACCGATGACGGCGATGTCATCCGGTACACGCCGGCCTACGTCCCGCATGGCCTTCAATACGCCGAATGCGACGATGTCGCTGTTGCACACGATGCCATCGATTTTCGGCGCGCGCTTCAAGAGGGAGAGCGCCAAGCGTTCGCCGAGCGCCGGACTACCGGCTTCCGCAACGATCTCCACACCGATGTCGCGACCGAGTGTCTTTGCGATATGGGCGCGCGCACCTTCGAGGCGTTTGCGGGCACGGAAATCATTCTCGCGCACCGAGCCGACGAAGGCGAGCCGGGAGCAACCGCGCTCGATCAGGTGCTGGCATTGATCGCGACCGATTTGGCGATGATCCATGCCGATCATCGAGTCGAGGGCTTTGTCTGATGCATCCCAGAACTCAACAATGGGAACCCCGGCCTGCATCAGCACTGCAATCGACCGTGGATGGTGATCCGTCCCGACAATGGCGAGTGCGGCCGGATTCCAACTGAGCATCGCCTTGACCAAGCGCAACTCTTCCTCGGGATCATAGGCGCTGTTGCCGATCATGACTTGAATGCCATGAGCTGCAAGTTCCTGTTGCAGCGTATCAAGGATGGTCGCGAACTCTGAATTGAATAATGTCGTGACGATGACGCCGACCATGCCGGCGTGTGATCCGGCGAGGCCGCCAGCCAAACGATTTGGAATGTAATTCAGTTCGTCGACGATCCTGCCGATGCGTTGCCGCAAGGCCAACCGTACTGTCTGTGGTGCGCGCAAACTACGCGATACCGTGTTGACCGAGACCCCCACTTGCGCTGCAACGTCGGCGAGCGTGGCGCGCCCGCCATTGCGAACGTGCGTCTCTTTGGGCTGGCGATTTCGATCCTTTGGGTTTCGCATGCGGGTCCGATGTTGATGTCAGATGCTGCAGCAGCTGCGGGCATCGACGCCGCAACACCGCTAAGATTTGCGTTGCGTTAGCGTTCACTCTATGCCAGCCTCAGAGCCAGTTCACAAGCGGCAAACGACCGCAACCTGCGTTCGAGCGGCATCGTCTCTTCGACCGAGGTTTCGGTTCTGCGACAGAGAATGCCGCGACCGGGAACGGAATTGTGCCGTCAGAAGAAGTGTGCGGTCAGAAAAGTCTTGCGTCAGAAAAAGTGTCGCCTGGGGAGGTCAGCAATGTCTAAATTACCGGTCGACGGGCGTAAGTCGCCTGCCGCACTCTCGTCCCATCGCACGGTCCGCGCCGCACGGCTCCATCGCCGCGAGCTCCTGACAGCTGGCCTTGTTGTCTCCGCGGCGGCGATCGGCTTCAGGGTGTCCCCGGTTCTTGGCCAAGCCAAAAAATTCGCGGGCATTACGATTTCTGGCGCGGCCTTCCAAAGTACTTACCACGAATACCTGAAGTCGTATTTGCCGGAGTTTGAAGCCGACACCGGCATGAAGGTGGATTTTCAACTGCAGGCATTTCCAGTTTACAATCAACGCATGGATCTTGAACTCTCGACCAAAGGCTCGGCCTATGATTTTTGCAATTTGACCTTCATCTATTCCGGTCGCTGGGTTGGTGCCAATTGGTTTACGCCGCTCGATGGTTTCGTCAAGGACGCGAACAAGACACCTGCTGACTGGGACGCAGAAGATTTTGTTTCGGGCACTGTGCAACACCTCAAGAATGCCAAAGGCGAGATCTTGGCTTTCCCGTGGGAATCCGGCGGCATGCTGATGGCCGCATCGCGTGCCGACTTGATCGAACAGGCCGGGCTGAAATTGCCGACTACTTTCGCCGAGTTGATGAAGATCTGCGAGGTGACCAACAATAAAGAGGGGGTCGCGCCGTTTGTTGCAGACAGGTTGCATCACTGGAACTGGATGCCGTACCTGATGGGCTTTGGCGGTCAGGTGTTTCGCAATCCGCCTGAAGACTTGATGCCAGCGTTTGACACGGCCGAAGCGGCTGAGGCTGCCGACTGGTACGCGCGCTTGTTGACCGAGTTCAGCCCGCAAGGCGCGATGTCCTATAGTGATGATCAGGCGATGCGGGCACAAATGTCGGGTCGCGCGAACATCCGCACGCAATCGGTGACTTGGCTAAGTCCGCTGGTCGCCCACGCAGAATCCAAAGTCGCCAAGACCACGCGCTTTGGCCTCATGCCGGCCGGCCCGAAGGGAAATTACCCAGGCGCGAACTCCCACGGACTCGGCATTCCTGCCGGCGCCAAGAATAAGGACGCCGCTTGGGCCTTCATATCCTGGGCGCTGTCGAAACCAATGATCAATCGGATCGTCAAAGAAAAAGGCTACGGTGCTGTTTGTCGCCGCTCGGTCATAACCGGTGAGCAATTCACCAAGAGCATGACGCTGAACGGTGACAGCGTTGCCCCGCTGATTTTGCAGGTGCTCGAACTCAGCGGTAAATCGGGCTACATGAAATACCGCACCGTGCCCGTGTTTCCGCAGGTCGGCGACAAGATCAACAAGGCAATCGAACGCATCGCGACGAAGCAGCAAGTTGCGAAGGCCGCTCTGGCGCAAGCCAAGGAAGAGGCCATCGGCGATCTCAAGAAAGCTGGCATTCCGATTTGAAGGGGCGAGCGGTGACGACGACCTCGCCAACGGGCCAGCCGAATCGAGAGCCGCGGACCAAGTTGGCTCGCGCTTTCGAGTCCGTGCAGTATCGTTTCTATTGGTTGATGTTGTGGCCTGCCCTGGCAATGCTGATTGCTGTCACGCTGGCACCGACGTTGTTCTTGCTCCTGACCAGTCTGACGCCACTTGATCTGACCAAACCAGAAACGATCGGTGACTTCAGCCGACCGTTCCGAAACTATGGGTTGCTCGTCGAAGACGGTCGATTGCATGGCAGTCTCTGGGTTCAGGCAAAGCTCTCGTTCTGGACAGTCACCTTTCAAATGTTGATCGGCCTCGGCTTCGCGCTCCTCCTCAATATGCGCTCATCGCTGCTTCAGACGTTGCGGACGATCTATCTGATTCCGATGGTGTTACCCCCGATCGTTGTCGCGATCATCTGGAAGGTCCTCTATACGCCGGATATCAGCCCTTTTTATTGGGCGTTCCAAGCGCTCGGCTGGCGCGTGCCGGCATTGATTACAGACGCCAATTGGGCGCTAACATCGATCATCATCGCGGACACCTGGGAATGGTTTCCGTTCACCATGCTCATGGTCCTTTCCGCGTTGCAGATGATGCCGCAGGAGTACATCGAGGCAGCCCGCGTCGATGGGGCGTCGTCATGGCAGATAACTCGCTTCATCACGCTGCCGTACCTGCGCAGTGTCTTGCTGGTCGCCGGGTTGTTTCGATTGATTGATAGCATCAAGGCCTTCCCGCTGATCTACATCTTGACCGACGGGGGGCCAGGATCACTGACGGAGGTGACCAACTACTATGGCTTTGTTCAAGCCTTCAATTTTAGTTTTCTTGGCTACTCGAGCGCCATCACGGTGGTTCTCGTCACGCTGACGATCCTGCTCAGCTGGCTGATCCTGCGAATGGTCGGATGGGGGCGTGATGTCGAGTGAAGCATTCGCCTATCGCAGTCTGGGGCAGCGCCGACTTTTGAACGGCCTGGTCATCGTCCTGACAATCATGATCATGTTGCCGTTTGTCTGGCTGCTCATCATGAGTTTCAAGACCAACGAGGACATTTTCGCATTCCCGCCAAAGCTCTTTTTCACACCGACACTCGATAACTACCGGGCACTGTGGTCCGGATCGTTTCCGAAGTCCTTCATGAATAGTGCGGTCGTCAGCGTCAGCTCCACGGCGTTAGCACTTCTGGTTGGCGTCCCCGGTGCCTACGCACTGTCGCGGGCCCCGATGCGACAGGAAAAGCCGATTTC
>JAYSUN010000019.1:0-2434 GCA_043719045.1 Hyphomicrobiaceae bacterium
TGGTAGCGCTGGTCGGGACGGTCGATCTTGTTGATCGCCACGATCGGGCGCAGGCCGCGCTTGAGCGCTTTCGACAGCACGAACTTGGTCTGCGGCAGCGGACCTTCCGAGGCGTCGACGAGCACGATGACGCCGTCAACCATGCTGAGAATGCGTTCAACTTCGCCACCGAAGTCGGCGTGGCCCGGCGTATCGATGATGTTGATGCGGGTGTCTTTCCAGACCAGCGATGTACATTTCGCCAGAATGGTGATGCCGCGTTCGCGCTCGAGATCGTTGCTGTCCATCGCGCGTTCGGCAACCTTCTGGTTGTCGCGGAACGAGCCGGACTGCTTCAGCAGAACGTCGATGAGCGTCGTTTTGCCGTGGTCAACGTGCGCAATAATTGCAATGTTTCGTAGATCCATGCGGAGCATGCGGTATTCCTTGAATATAGGCGGCTAGAGACAGTTAAGCCTGAGACTGCGGCGGCCATGCTCCCGGTCATCCGGAAGCCAAAGCAGATGAGAGCCAGATGAGGCATTTCTCATGCTGTGGGCTGCGTCATTTGAGGGTGCCCTAGCACACGACTATGACAATCGCTAGCACCGTGCCGCCGCAGCGTGAGGCGTCAATGCGAAATTGTTGTCGCGAACTGGAGGAACCAGCGCCAATTATACAGCGAGCCTATCTGGTGACCTTTTGCCAAAGCTTGACACTCTCGTATCTCCCTCTCCTGAAACTTGATCATGGCGTTGGCCTGAAGTCGACCTCGTAACCGAGGGCGCGGATGCGGTTGGCGAGGGTGGTGGCGGCGCGGGCGGGGTTGCGGGGGCGGCGATAGTCGGCACCGAGGTCCTGATAGCAGGTGCCGTCTTTGAGCATATGGTAGACCACGCGCAATAGGTTTGCGGCAACAGCCACGGCGGCCTTTTTGGGCCCGATGCGGCCTTTCAGGCTATGATAGCGGGTCTTGAAACTGGAGTTTTTCTTGCGGCCTGCCGCCAGCGCCGACTGCACCAGCACGGGCTTCAGCCACACGGCACCCTTTCGGATGCGCGTTGACCGTCGTTTCCCGGCGCTTTCGTCGAGTCGTGGACAGAGGCCGGCCCAAGAGATCAGATGATCGGCGGTCGGAAACACGCTCATGTCAGGACCGATCTCGGCGATAATGATTTCGGACACCGTCCGGCTGATGCCGGGAATCTCCTTCAGCCGCTCGACAGCGTCGCGAAACGGTGCCAGCGCGGCCTCCACCCGCGCATCGAACTCGGTCAATGTGGCTTCCAGCTGCTCGATGGTTTTGAGGTGCTGGCCGATCAGAAAGCGGTGGTGGTCGCGCAGCCGGCCCGTGAGGCTGGCAACCAAGGCGTCACGCGGGGCGGCGAGACGGGAGCTGCCCAGTGCCGCCAACGCTCGCGCATCGCTCTCGCCAGCGACGATGGCCTTCAGAATCCGCCGCCCGCTCATGCCGAGAATGTCGGTGATGACTGACGCCAATTTGATGTTGGCTTCTTCGAGCACCGCATGAATGCGCTGCGTATGACGGACGACCTCGCGGGTCAGCTCCTTGCGGGTGCGTGTCAGATCGCGGAGCTCCTGGATCGGCTGGGGCGGCACGAAACTGGCGCGGATCAGGCCATGCGCGAGCAGCTCGGCAATCCATGTCGCGTCGTTCACATCGCTTTTACGGCCGGGCACCCCCTTGATGTGCGCCGCATTCGCCAGGATCTGTGTAAACCGGCCTGCCAGGATGTGCCAGACCGGCTTCCAGTAGACGCCCGTCGCTTCCATCGCGACGTGCGTGACCTTGCCGTCTTCAAGCCAGTCGGCAAGCGCGAACAACCCCTCGGTCGTCGATGCAAACCGGCGCACCTCCTGCTCTGTCTTTTTGCCGCGTACCAGCCGACGGCAGGCGACGATCTCCTTTTGGTGCACATCAAGTCCGGCGCACCGCCGATGCAGTGTCTTCATCACGCACTCCCCAATCCAAAACCATTAGCCAGCGTGAAGCCCCAGCGGACCGTACTCTCTCCTACGTGCTCCGGGCACCGCATTCCTCGTGAGAGGCGCGCTGCCGTGGCGACAATCCAAAGTGCGCCAGGGGCCTCGGGTCAAACTCCCTCTCGGATTCGTGATGCCAAGGAAAAACCGACCTCCTGCCAGCCGCCGCCAATCTACCATCGTTTCATAGATCAAGGTGTGCGAAGCTCATGGAAACTCCCTCCCCCTTGATGGGGGAGGGCCGGGGTGGGGGTGATTGCTCCGTCTCGCAAGCGGCCCGAAGTCACCCCCACCCTACGCGGCCAAATCAATTTTTGCGAAGTGCAAAAATCGAGCCGCGTTGTCCTCCCCCTCAAGGCTACGGGATTCACACATCTTTGGTGACTTTGGCGAGGTGGAAACCTTCGATCATGTGGCTGAGGCGGTGCCAGCCGTCGGCCATGGTTTTGGG
>JAYSUN010000181.1:0-5306 GCA_043719045.1 Hyphomicrobiaceae bacterium
TCCACTCGATGCGGTGCGTGGACTTGGCTTGCACGCGCTGGCGGCCAGCAGCAGATTGCGGCAACTTGCTATGCGTCAGGGCTTGGAGCCTGTGGGTGAACGGCCTCGCCTGATGCAGCCGTAACCCCTCAAGTGCCGACGGCTGGTGTGCTGGCGCGGCGGTGGACATCAGCGCCAAACGCAAGCGCCAGGACAACGTAGCCGAAGGTCGCCATGTACCAGGGCGCAATCAGCGACCAACTGAGTGCCGAAATCAGGCCTGCCGTCGCGAATGTTGCAAGCGCATACGGTTGGACGTCAGTTGGTGAACCAGCGATCCAACGCAGCATGGGAATGCCCGCAATCAACAGGCAAATGGCACCGATCAGACCGAGTTCATGCCACGTCTGCATGAAAACATTGTGGGAATGCAGTACCCGGGCTTCATCTGCAGGCGCGTTGCTGGCCCGGGCCTGCTCGTCGATGTAGCGCGTCGACGCAATGCCGCGCCCGATGATCGGATGTTCGGCGACCTGATCCGCCATGCGTTTCCAGATGATGATACGATGCTGGGCTGAGTAGGGAAGCGAGGTCATTTTGTGAACTTGGAAAGCCGCAGCGGTATGCGCTATCGGCACGACCAAGAGACAACTGACAATCCATCCGATTGCGGCAAATCCGAGCGCCACACGTGGTGACCAGCGCGCAAGCATGAACACGCAGAAGCCGAGTGGCACAGCCAACTTGGCGGTTTCGAGTTCCGACTTCATGATCGCAACAACGACCACCAACAGGAGACCCCAGCGCACGCAACGTTGCCAATCCGCCGTGGTCAACCGACGCGACATCAGAAGCACGGGCCAAAGCAGCAGGGACATCACCGCGATGCCCTTGTTCGTGACAAACGGCGCCACCGCAACGACCCAGCCGTCGACCACCTGGATGCCATCGGCCGTCGACCGCAGAAACGGCACTGCGGTGCTGACCAGTCGGCGCAGCGCATGCCCGCTGAACCCCTCAAACAGATAAATCAAAGCCGTCGTCGAGTAGGCAACTACGGTGCCTCGGACGAGATTGCGGACGGCATCAGCGGGTGTCAATTCGAATTGCTGCAGACCGACGAGGACCGCGGTGACGACAACGACGTAAGTGATGATGAAGCTCCAGGAGTGCCCAGGGTTCGTGGTCCATAACAGACTGAATGCGGCCCAAGCTCCAAACGGCACCACCAAGCGCAACGCAGGAGAGGCCAGAAAACTCTTGGCTTTCGTGCCATCGCGGCGGTTCCAATAGATCTGTATGAGGCTACTGGCGACCACAACTGAGGGCGCCAACAGCGGGCTGAGTTGATAGAGAGCAAGGGCAACGACGGTCAGTCCAAAGGTCAAACTGAGCGCGGTCGCGCGGGGCCATAATAAAAATTCCGGCAACCCGCCCGCACCGAGATGGGCTCTCGGCTCCGTCTTGTCGGTCATGCGGACCTGCCTCGAACGATCATCATTCTGCTCGATATGACGTGTTCAAATCATCAAATTAATGTTTGGTTTCCCCGGGCGGCACTGAGCTGCCGATACCGTTACCGGGATGCGACAGTGGCGCCACGGCCCCTGCCACGGTGGCTTGGTCCAGTGCCAGTTTTCGTTGGTAACGCTGATAGCTGAATGGGATCAGTCCGAGATAAGCTAAAACCAGAATTGAAACCGTGGGATATGGATATGACCACAGCAAGCCGACCACCAGCGCGACACTGGCAAAGATCGGCAAAACGTATTCCCGCGAGATGCGATCACCCAGCAGTTTGCCCGACCAGGTCGGAATCGTCGAGACCAACATGAACGCGATGGCAAGCATGTAGAGCGCGATCAGCAGCGGGTATGCAGGCACATCGACGATGCCGACACGGTCGAGATAGAATGGTAACATCACGACAAGGGCACCGGCGGGTGCGGGGATCCCAGAAAAATAGTTAGACATCCACTTCGGCTTCTCAGTGTCGAGCGCGGCATTGAAGCGGGCCAACCTCAGCCCCATACAACACGCGAACACGAGGGCTGCAGCCCAACCAAAACCCTTGAGGCCGCCGAGGCCCCAGATGAACAGGATCAGCGCCGGAGCCACGCCGAAGTTGACAGTGTCCGCGAGACTGTCAAGTTCAGCGCCAAAGCGCGATTGGACCTTCAGCGCGCGTGCAAGACGGCCATCAATGCCGTCAATCAGTGCTGCCGCGACAAGCAGAAGCAAAGCCGTGTCGAACTTGAGTTCGATGGCCATGCGCACGGCGGTCAGGCCTGCGCACAGACTGAGCAATGTGAAGAAGTTGGGCACCAGCGCACGCACCGGAATCTTGCTGTGTCGAAACAACATGCGCTGTGGGCGTGGATTTATGTTGGCATCGTCATCCATGATCACGTCTCTTCTGATTTGCGATGGACAAACGCAATCACTTGGCAGCGATAATTAACTTTGGCGCGCTTCCCGCTCGGGCTCGGTTGATTTGAAATCAGCGATGATGGTTTCGCCACCAATGGCGCGCTGCCCGACAGCCACAAGGCAACCCTTGCCCGGCGGCAGATAGATATCGACGCGGCTGCCAAAGCGGATCAGGCCAAACCGTTCGCCGACGCCGACGGTGTCACCTTCTTTGACGAAGGTGACGATGCGACGAGCGATCAAGCCCGCGATCTGAACGACGGCAACATCGGCGCCATCGGGCATGGTGATCACCAGCGACCGGCGTTCGTTGTCCTCGCTGGCCTTATCCAGAGCTGCGTTGAGAAAGGCGCCGGCCACGTAGACGGACCGGCTGATTCGACCGGCGACGGGCGAGCGGTTGATATGGACGTCGAGGACCGACAAGAAGATCGAGACACGCAGACGCTCATCGTGACCAATGCCGAGCTCAGCCGGAGGGCGGACCTTTTCGATCATCGACACTTTGCCATCGGCCGGCGAGATGACCAGACCCTCTCGCAGGGGGGTGACGCGGGGGGGATCGCGGAAGAAGTAGGCGACGTAGCCTAATAATCCCAGCGCCAGATACGCCAGCAGCGAAAACGGCAACAGGAACCAGAACAGCAGTGCAACTGCACCCGCAATGGCGACAAATTTGTAGCCGTCCTTGTGCACCGGGGCCAGATTGTCAGTGATCGTCTCGATTAGGCTGTGATTTCCCGATGACAAGTTTGCCTCCTGGCAGTTCGGCCGCAGTCACGCAAACCGTCACACAACATCGCGGCGGCAACCCGCGGGCTGTCGTCGTTTAATCCTTGAGACTGTTTGCTAGCACTCCAAGCGCTGGCCGTCGACGGATGTCACTATCATGGTAACTGTACAGCGACGAAGCGCAATTCGCCTTTGGCGTCTTCCAGTCGAAGCAGCACGGCCTTGCGACCAGCCTTTTTCACTTTTTCGATGGATTTTACGATGTCGTCCAGACCTGCGACCGCATCCTGGGCAACCTCAACAATGACGTCCCCGGTTTTAACGCCCTTCTGACCTGCCAGGCTTGCCGGGTCGGCCTCAGTCACAACAACACCCTTGAGGACTTTGGCATCGATGCCAAACTGCTTGCGTGTGATCTCATCAAGAACGCTAAATTTGAGACCGGGCAGCAACTGCTCGAGCTGCTTGGTTGCAGGTGTATCGACCGGCGGTGCCTTAGGCTGTGACTGCTTTGGGTCCGCCTTGGCCTGGATCGGCTTCTTGTCGTCCTCTTCCTGAAGCTGGCCGACAATGACCCTGATGGTCTGTTTTTTGCCCTTGCGAACCACCTCGACTTCGACGTCCTTGCCGTGAGGGGTGCGCGCAACGATCTTAGGCAAGCCACGGCTGGTCGAGATATCCTTGCCGTCGAACTTGGTCACCACGTCGCCATCGATGATGCCAGCCTTGGCGGCCGGGCCGTCCTTGGTCACGCTTTCGATCAGCGCACCGGAATTTTCGGCCATGCCAAGGCTCTCGGCAAGGTCCTCGCTGATGGAACGGATCTTGACACCGAGCCAGCCACGCCGGGTCTCGCCGAACTGGCGAAGTTGTTCAATGATCACTGCCGCGTTGTCAGAGGGGACAGCAAAGCCGATCCCGATCGAGCCACCGGATGGCGAGATGATGGCCGTGTTGATGCCGATGACGTCGCCATTCATGTTGAACAACGGGCCACCAGAATTACCCTTGTTGATGGCCGCGTCGGTCTGCAAGAACTCATCATAGGGGCCAGAGCCGATATCACGCTCCTTGGATGAGATGATGCCGACCGATACCGAGCCGCCAAGGCCGAACGGGTTGCCAATGGCCATCACCCAATCGCCAAGCTTCATCTCGCCGGACGGGCCGAACTTGACCGCCGTCAATGGCTTTTTGCCGGGCACAACCTTCAGCAAGGCCAGATCCGTTTTGGTATCGCGTCCCAGGACCTTCTCAACCTTCAATTTCGAGCCATCGTGAAAGTTCGCGATGATCTCGTCGGCGCCTTCAATGACGTGATTGTTGGTGACAATCAGACCCTCTTTGGCATCGATCACGAAGCCAGAGCCAAGCGAAGCGACCTTCCGGTCACCCCCGCCTTTGCCGCTGCGCTTTGAGAAAAAATCGTCAAAAAACTCTTCAAACGGCGAACCTTTGGGGACGCGTGGCAAGGGGACGCCTTCCGAGCCCTTGACGGTTTGGGAGGTCGAAATGTTCACGACAGCATCAATCAGCCTTTCAGCCAAAGGCGAAATCGACTGAGGGCCGTTGCGGAACTGAGCGCCGGCCGGTGCGATCTGGCCGACTGTAAGTGCTGAGACGGCGACGGCCACCGATAACACTTTGCGCAAGTTGTTTCGGATCCGCACCGGCTGCATCGAGGTCGTCATACCTATCGTCTCCATACTTACACACGTGCGGACCGAAACGTGACCCGACAGAACCGTGCTCCAGCAAAGCTCGGGCCGATTGCAGAGTTTGGCTCGCAGACCAAGCGGGCGCGGGATGGTAGAGTTACAAACCGCCTCAGTGATCACCTTGCAACGCCGCGTTGTCAACGAACACCGCGGACTCAGCGTCGGTTTTCAAGCTGTCGTGACGATTGCGCCGTTCTCAAGACCGCCGGGCGAAGCCCGCTGACCGGTCAACTCACCAGCACGCTCGCCACAGGCTGTGGCTCATGTCAGCACTCGCAACTCATTGTGGCTCACATTTTCTAAGGTTAACCGGCCCCACGAAACCGGAAAAATGCTCTAGTGTGGCGTCGCGCCTTGGTTGATCGGTGCTCCGGCTCGACTGGGATCAACCAAGGCGCGATGAACGCCACACTCAGCCCGGATGATTTTGCTCGTGGCCCTCATGTC
>JAYSUN010000182.1:0-1959 GCA_043719045.1 Hyphomicrobiaceae bacterium
CCTGGCGCATCGCGCCGTCCGGTTGGGACAGCCAGTCCTGAGCGAACCAGCCTCATCGCGCCGGAAGCCTCCAACGCCGGAGGCCACCATGTCCAAAGCTGAAGCCGTCCGCGCCGGTGATCTTGACGATTACTTCGCCACCGCGCGCCGCTTTGATCAGGACGCAGCGCTCGAAGCCTATGCTTCGGCCAAACGCGCCTGGCGCATCGCTGGCGGGTCGTCCGTGTTGACAGGATTGAGTCTGGTAGCGGTCGCCTGTCTCGCGCCCCTCAAAAGCGTCGAGCCGTTCGTCATCCGTGTCGATAACACAACCGGGATTGTCGATGTGGTCTCGGCCATCACCGGCCCCAGTACCTACAATGACGCGACGATGAAGTATTTCGCCGGGCTTTATGTGCGGGCGCGGGAAGGCTTTGCGGCGAGTGAAGCCGAAAGCAACTTCCGCACCGTGGCGCTGATGTCGGTTGCGGCCGAACAGCGCCGCTTCCAGGAGCTTTATCGCGGCAGCAACCCGCAAAGCCCGCAGGTGCTCTTCGGCAAAACTGCTCTGGTTCGGATCACGATATCTTCGGTGTCGATGCTCGATCGCAACGTTGCCTCGGTCCGCTATCTCAAGACCGTGCTGCGCGGCGACGAGACCACGACGACCCATTGGATTGCGACGCTGACGTTTTCCTATTCGAGCGAGTCCATGTCAGCCGCCGACAGACAAATCAATCCCCTAGGGTTTCTGGTGAGCGATTTCAAAGCAGATGCGGAGGCCATCCCATGACACGTAAAATCAGAACTATAAAATCCATGACGCCCAAAGTGGCGCTTGGCAAAATCCTGTTCTGCGCCTGTTTGGCGCTGGTGTCACTCGCACCGGCCGCGCGTGCCGCCGAAGACCCGCGCGCCGGTCAACTCGACGCTCGCGTTCGCTTTGTTGACTATCGGCCCTATCAGGTGGTCCGCGTCACCGGCCTATTGCGCCATTCGATCCAGATCGAGTTTTCGCCCGACGAAGAGATTTTGCAGGCGGCAATTGGTAATACGGTTGCTTGGGAAGCGGCGCCCGTTGGCCATATTCTGTTTTTAAAACCGCGCGAGCATCAAGAGCCGACCAACATGTCGGTGGTGACACAACGGCCTGACGGCACAAAGCGCAGCTATCAGTTTGAGTTGGCGAGCCGCGACGCCGATCTCAAAGGCCAGCCGCCGCCGTTCTTTTTGGTCAAGTATCAGTACCCCTCAGACGAAGCCGCCAAACGCAAAGCCGAAGCGGCGGCACTTGCTGAAGCCGCCAAAGCCAAAGACGCCGAGCGGGCGTTGGCTTTGAGTGAAACCGAAGGCCCGCGCAATGCGCACTACACAGTGCAAGGCGCGGCAAGCTTTGAGCCGCACGCCGTCTATGACAACGGCAAGATTACGACGTTTGTGTTTCCCGATAACATGGTGATTCCTGCGATCTATTTAGTCCAGGGCGATGGCACAGAAAGCCTGGTTGCGAAAACCGTCTCCGGTGGCGAGGTCCGGGTTCATGCCATTGCCGCCAAGTTTGTGCTGCGCCAGGGCGACGAGGTGCTGTGCCTTTTCAACGAGGCTTACGTGCCGGAGGGTTTAGCGACCGGCACGATGACGACCTCGCCTGCCGTTGAGCGCCTGACGCGCGAGTCCCTGAAACCGGCCAACAACCCGCAAGCCTTCGCGGCTGGCCCTGCCGCACAACCTCAGAAATAAGGAGTAAGGCTCATGTCAAACCTAGAACCGACTGATGCCACCCAAATCCCTGGCGAGCGCGACAAACACATCGATCAACGCGGACAACTGCCATCTGGCGAAACCCGCCGCCGCCGAGCCGCGCTTGCCGTCGGAGGCGGGTCCACCGCCGTGTTGCTATGGCTGCTGTGGGCAGGGCCCACGCCGCAACACAAAGTTGAACACACAGCGGTGCGCCAGACGGCGGTGTTCGAACCGGCG
>JAYSUN010000183.1:0-5303 GCA_043719045.1 Hyphomicrobiaceae bacterium
GCAATCACGTTGTAGCCAGTACGAGGCAGACCGGTTCAATCACACCTGATTGAAAACGCTCATGCTTTGCCTGTTGGTGTTGGGGAACTTCGGACTAACGCGGGGGCGAGTGTTCAGTCGACGTAGCTAAAACGCGTTATGCATTACGGATGCTTTGTCTTGCCACAGCAACGTCTAGTGGCCCGTCGCGCCAAAATTGCTGAATGGCCGCGGCTGCTTTCAATTTTGGCGCGACATGAGGGCCACTCGCAAAATCATGGGCTGAGTGTGGCGTTGATCGCGCCTTGGTTGAGACCAGTCGAGCCGGAACACCGATCAACCAAGGCGCGACGCCACACTAGCACCAGCCCGCAGAAATCTTGACCCTTTCCTGCAGGGGACTGCGGGCTGGTCTTTTCTTTCCTTGGCGCGCGGCCATCCGGCCAGCTCAGCGCGCGGATACCAATCCGCTCAAGTCAGTGTTTGTGCGGATTGGTATAAAACGCCGCAGATTAGATCATCGCGAGAGGCGTCGTGCGTGTCGGTGCCGGGAATACACGGTCAAGTTCCTCGAGATCTTGCCGGTCAAGCTGAAGCTCAACAGCCTTCGCGTTGGCCCGCACATGGTCGAGGCTCGTAGCCTTCGGGATCGCAACTACATCGCGCTGACGCAGGATGAACGCAAGCGCAACCGCCGCGGGCGTTGCCGCGTGCTTATTGCCGATTGTCGTCAATGTGGGATGCAGGAGTAACGGGCCTTGGCCAAGCGGCGAATAGGCCATGATCATCACATTGGCCTTTTGGGCGTCCGGCAGCAACCGCCATTCAATGCCGCGCTCGCCAAGATGATAGAGGACTTGGTTGGCCATACAGTGACGTCCGCCAACTGTGTCCATCAACTCACCCATATCGTCCGTGTCGAAGTTCGAGACACCCCAACTCCGGATTTTGCCGTCGCGCTGCAATTGCTCAAACGCCGTGATTGTTTCTGGCAAAGGCACGGCACCACGCCAATGCAACAGATACAAGTCGATGGTGTCCGTACGCAGGCGCTTCAAACTTCGCTCACAAGCAGCGATGGCTCCGGCGCGTGAAGCATGGTGCGGATAGACCTTACTCACAAGATAAACACCCTCACGTTGGCCAGTGATCGCCTCTCCGACGACGGTTTCAGCGCCGCCCTCACCATACATCTCGGCGGTGTCGATCAGAGTCATGCCGAGATCCAGACCCAGCTTCAGTGCTGCGATTTCAGCAGATTTGCTGCGCGCACTCTCGCCCATATGCCAAGTGCCCAGACCCAAGCGAGGAACCAGCTTACCGTTCGCGAGTTGAAGCGTTTGCATGTCTGCCTCCTGTGGCGCATCTGACGCCAAAATGTAGCAGATCGAAGTCGACTTGAGACTACTCTTCCAAGACCATCCGTCCTGCGCGCATTTCATAACGCGAGAGGCGGCCGAGAAATGAATTCCCGAGCAAGGTCATGTTGAGCTTGCCACGTTCGACAATAACAGCCTTGACA
Source organism: Hyphomicrobiaceae bacterium (assembly GCA_043719045.1). Taxonomy (GTDB): domain Bacteria; phylum Pseudomonadota; class Alphaproteobacteria; order Rhizobiales; family Hyphomicrobiaceae; genus JABFRJ01. The sequence continues at coordinate 1,502 of JAYSUN010000183.1, forward strand.
TCCCGCACCGTGATGTCGCCGATTTGAACGCGATCGAGCGTTACGGGGGCTACTCGTGCCACACCATTGGCAGTGGAAACCTGATGCGTGAAGTCTCGAGGTGCGGGTGCGAGGCCGATGGTGCGGGCATCCTCAAAGGTCAGCGCGATCAAAGACGCACCCGTGTCGACCATGGTTTCAATGCGACGGCCATTGACATCAGCGTCGGAGAAAAAATGGCCGTTGGCGCCAACGCGAAGCTCAACACTGCTGCCGGTCGCGCCGCCACGGTTGGCATCGGTTCGTGAAGGTGCTGTTGCATTGGTGATGCGCGGCTGATCCATGCTCGGGGGAGAGATCCCGAACATCATGTAGCCGAAGCTCTTTAACTCACTGGAAAAGACAATCGCACAGGCACCGACCCCGATTGCCGCCGTCCAGCCGAGCAAATCGCTGAGTAATGTCCTGCCACCGTGGGACAACGCCATGGACGTCTCGCTACGCAACATAAGCTAAGAGGCAAATTTGCGCCCCTTCAAGCTTTGCGTGCACGCCGTCGTGCAACTCAAATTCGGAGGGTCAGCAAATCGCCTGCGAACTCATAAGAGCGCAACCTGTTTAAGAAAGTCATACCGAGTAGGCTGTCTTTCAATGTTCCGGGTTTGGAGACGAGCGCATCGACCTCGGTGATGGTTATCGGACCGACAACCAGCGTCTTGAGTCGAACAGATGCAGCATACGTTGTTCCATTGGCGGTCTGCACGGGGACGGTGTACCGCAACCGATCAATGTCGATGCCGAGTTTTTGGGCGTCCCCTGGTTTCAAGACGACTGTTGACGCGCCGGTATCGACCAACATTGGCAACTGCGTGCCATTGACCTCAGCGCGGGCAATAAAATGACCGTCGGGGCGGCGGCGAATCCGGATGGCTTTGTCACTGTCGGCGTCGCCTTCGGCACGCGGCAATGGCGTCGGATAGGCCAGTTCACCGGTGGCACGGTGAACTGCCGTCAGAATTTCATAGCGAAATGTGTAGGTTGTCATCAAGGCAACGGCCAGGACAAGGCCGGCCGTGAAGTCCCGTGCAGCACGTAACGCGCCGGCTCGACGATCACCGAGCAACACACTGCTGATTAAAAGCGCGCTCAGTAAAATGGCGACGGCGAGGGCGACCTCTCGGATATCAACACCAATCAGTCGTTCAGCATCAAAACCGGCAGCCAGGACCCAACCGGCGCCCATAACCACCATGACTGCGATGAACGCTCGCATGTAACACCACTCCGCAGGCCAAACTGGCCTAACACAGACTCAACTGCACACGACAGCTCTCAACACACCGCGTCTTTACGGTTTCTTTACGCCTTCCAGGTGGCACCTGCCAAGCTCAATGCTGCGGTAACGGTTAGTGCTGGTCCGCATCGGCCAATCCAGTCATAGCAACCGCCGCGCGCGTCGCCGATACAACGAGAACGGGTTGGTGCAGCAATGATGGCTCCGAGAGGCAAACAAGATCGCCCGAAAGCGCGGGCCACCCGAGATTTTTACGCAGGTCTTTATGGGTTGCGCCGTTGCGATGCCCATGATGAGTTCCCGCCGTATCCGATCTGCAAACAAAACACCCTGGTTTGAATCTCGAAGGAACCTTGTCTTGGCCAAACCGACCACGCACCCCAGATCCGCCACGGTCAACAATCCCGGTATCCGCGTCACCACTTACGCGGGACCCGGAACTGAGCCGGTCATGCACACCGTACCGTGGCCGAAAGTGCCGCCGAAAGGCGCGTTGATCAAGATTGGTGCTTGCGGAGTCTGCGGCACCGATCAACATATCCTCAAAGGCCATTGGCCGAAGCCGCTACCTTGGCCATTCACGCTCGGTCACGAATTGGCAGGTGTCATCGTCGAGATCGGTGCGGAACTGAAAACCGATCACATGGGCAAATCGATTGGCGTCGGTTCAAAGCTGATGCTGCCGCCGCTCATGCCATGCGGCTTTTGCGCTTGGTGCAAACGCTACCCGGAGCAGTCCAATAAATGCCTGACGCCGGTCTACTATGGCCGTTATCTTGGTTTTGACAAGCCGCCGCACCTCTGGGGCGGGTGGGCTGAATACGTTTACGTCGATCTCGGCGAACTGCCGGGCACCAAGATCTACAAACTCCCTGATGACATGAGTCTGATGCTCGGTTCGCTATCGGAGCCGCTGACCTCGTGCATCCGCGCCTTTAACCGAGCGATCCGCGCCAACGCCTTCAAATGGGGGGACACCGTCGTCATTCAGGGCACGGGACCGATCGGCATTCTGGCTATCGCTGCGGCCCAGGAAATGGGTGCGGGTCGCGTCATCGCAGTCGGCGCGCCAGAGAATCCACGGCTGAAATTGGCGCGTGATTTTGGCGCTGAGGCCACCGTCGATATCGAGACCTACCAAACCGCGGATGCCCGCATCAAGGCGGTCCGCGATATTGTCGGCGGCTTTGGTGCGGATCTCGTGATGGATTGCTCTGGCCATCCAACGGCCGGTCCAGAAGGCATCGAAATGCTGCGCGATGGCGGTTGTTATGTCGAGATGGGTCAGTTTACCGATGCCGGCCCGATCATGACCAACTGGCATCGCATCTGCACCAAGGACATCACTCTGCTCGGCTCCTGGGCGTTCACGGCCAACGACTTGGCCCTCGGCGTTGACATGCTTGATCGCGCCCGCAGCAAGTATCCCTGGAGCCAGATGCAGACGCAGTATCCGTTTACGCTCGAGGGTGTGAAAAACGCGGTTGCCGACGCGATGGCCATGAAGACCGTCAAGAGCACCATCGTGCCGTTTCCGGGGTTAGGATGAGGGCGACTGCCCGTGGACAGTCGTTCCGGCGCTCCGTCCGGCTCTTTCCCGTTTGAACCTGAAGGCCTTTCAGGGTGTGTCGCCGTGAGGCATACGGCCCGGGAACTGGCGCGGGAACAGGACTGACAATGGCGGCCTCCACTCCAGCATCAAGTTCAAATTTGCCTAGGGTTGATGTCGGCTCGTAGTGTTCGGGCCGATCTCCCACCCCATCGCCTCACTCCAGCAAATATGGCAAGACGTCAGTCTGTTCTGCTGGAGCCCGATATGGTTACTGTTTTGAATACCGTCCGTAAGGGCACTTATCTCGACTCGGTCGCGCTGATGCGCATGTCACGGTCAGTTGCAGCGATGCCGGGCGTGTGCGAGTGCGGTATGATGATGGCGACGCCAGCCAACAAGCGCATCATGGCGGACGCAGGTGTTCTGGCCGCCAACGGCGATGCGGCAGGGCCGGGCGATCTCGTGCTGGCGCTATCGGCGACAGATCAGGCTTCGGCGGAGGCGGCTATGGCTGCAGCCTTCGGCTTGCTCGATAAACCAAAGTTGCAAGGCGCCACTGCCAACTGGGCGCCGCGCACCATCCGCGCTGCAGCACAGGCTGATCCTTCGGCCAACGTCGCGATGATTTCGGTGCCTGGAGCGTTTGCTGCGGCCGAGGCTCGCAAGGCGTTGGGGCGCGGCCTCAACGTCATGATGTTTTCCGACAATGTGCCGATGGACGACGAGGTCGCGCTGAAACAGCTAGCCTACAAAAAGGGCTTGCTGATGATGGGCCCGGATTGCGGCACGGCCATTCTCAATGGCGTGCCGTTGGCATTCGCCAACGTCGTCCCGCGCGGCCATATCGGCATTGTCGGAGCATCCGGCACCGGCATCCAGGAAGTTTCGTGTTTGATCGCGAACAACGGTGGCGGGATTTCGCATGCCATCGGCACTGGCGGTCGTGATCTAAAAAAAGAAGTTGGCGGCATCACCAC
>JAYSUN010000184.1:0-5302 GCA_043719045.1 Hyphomicrobiaceae bacterium
GTCTGATTGAAGGCGAGGTCTACTATCAGGCCATGTCGATCGATCCTCAGGCTCAATGCGATGTCAGCTTCAGCCGTTTGGCACCAACCGATGACCCAACGGTCCTTGGGAGCGCCATCTATGCGGCCCGAACAGCATCTAAAGCTGCATAAATCTGACGCAGAGGGTTGGGTTTTAGTGGCGCGCTGGGCACATCCCGTATCCGAAACTCAATTTAACCCGGCATTGTTCTCATCCAGGTCGTTGCGCCCGCATCGAAAACACGACACATCACTTTAGGATCAGGTGGTGTCGCTGCGAGGGGTTGAACATGTTTGGTTCGTTGGCTTTTCAGCGTGTCTGGTTCGCGGCATCAGCCATGCTGCTGGCGCTTGCTGGAGCCGGGGGTGCCTTTGCTCAACAGCCGGGGGCGTCCAACCAGGGTCGAGATTGTCAGACGGTTCGCACCTGCAACTTTACCAAGACCGGCTCCGTGCGTGGTTGCCTGTCATCATATTCGTGCCGCGCCTGCCGCCCCGTGACTGTAAGATGCACGCTTCCAGGCGGCATTTGTCAGGAATTGCGCTGCGATTGGGGTGGCTAAGCGGACACTTCAGCGCATCGAGCACATACCATCAGCCCGCCGCCGATTGGGATCGGGAGCGGGCTTGAGTTTTGGCAGCTCAGCGCAAGTTCGAGCCGCCGGATCCTTGACCTGCCTTACCCGAGGCAACCACGCCGCTTGGACGCTTCACCAACTCGGGCCCACGCACCAGCTTTGGAACCGGTTTGCGCTCAACCACCTGCACCTTGCCGATATTCGGCTGGAACTTGGGCGGGCGGGGGTTCGCCTCCGGTCGCTTGGGCACATCTACGATTTGCGGGCGATTCGGTTCCTTTGGCTTGACGCTCTCTGGTCTGCCGGGCTGGCCCAGTCTGTCCGGCTTGTGGAACCCGGGGTCGATCGGCCGGTGCGGCCGCGTAAACCCGGGATCAATCGGTCGAAGTGGCATGGTCAACCCTGGATCTCTCACCTTTGGCGGATCAATCGATCGCGTGGGAGGCTGCAAGGCTGGCGGCAACTCAGCGCGTTTATCCGGCTTCGATGACTGGCCCGGTGGTGGTGGTGGCAGGGATTTGATCGGGATGATCGGGCGGGGTTGAAGGCTGGGTTGAACGCACTGCGGCGCCGGTAGATTGACGTTGACGATGATGGTGTTGACCATCCAGTTCCAATTCCAGAACCAGGCGCCGAAGAAGCACGGACTCCAGGGCGGAAACACGCCGATATCGATGTCGACGATGTTGATGATCAACGGCGGCGGCAAGACGAAGATAGCGATGCCGTGGACAAATCGGATCTCGGTGATGATTCTGGTCTCGCTGAGGATGACCGGATACAGCGCGGGCGGCGCCGTAACCAGCGTGGTGCCACCCGCACAACCGGACGAGAACTTCTTGGCATCGGTGAAGATCCAATGCTTGTCAGTGTTGAAGTCGATAGCCGAGATGTCCTTCATGTCGGCCTCGGGCGGCATTGGTGCCCAACCGACCCATGTGTCGGAGGTCCTCCAGACCACCCAACCTGGTGAAAATTCCTGGCCCTTCACCCAGACCCAACCGAGCTGCTTGTCATGGGCCCAGCGGCCGTAGTGGTGGACGATCTTGCCCCACTCGGTTTTATCATTGAAGTACCAGCCGAGGTCTTTCGTGTGGATCCAGTTGCACGGGGGGTACGGATGCCAGCCTTCAGGAGCCGTTTCGCGGGCTGGGATCCAGACCTCGCCATAGCGGGCATGGGTTTGAAATGTGCCGTAGCGCGCAAGGATTGCTTGAAACTGATCTGCGGTTTGGCTGGCGTCCTGAGCTTGAGCCGTTCCGACCAGGTTCAACGCCGTTGAGCCACCGACCAATCCTGCAACGGGACTGATGACGGTCAACGCCAGACCTGCGGCCATGGCTGTCGCCAAGGATGAGACGCGCGGAACGCGGGTGATAAATCGGGTAAGCATGGGAACCTCTGAGGTTGGGAATGCAGCGATTGGTCTTGCGTACTGATCTGTCGCGGGGACCGGAAAAAAGGTTCAAAGACGGCCGCAATTTTATTCACGGCCGATCGGGCTCGGGTGCCGACACCGATCAGAAGACGAGACCGAACCGTTGTGTTATGGCGCCTCGCCCGACTTTCTCTCCACATTGCAATTTTCGGCGAAATCCCTTCCGATGCCTCTTGCCCCCATGCTCGCCGGACTAACTGCCGCCATCGTTGGCTGTGGGGGGGCCATCGCTGTGGTCTTTGCGGCGTGCGTGGCCGCGAAAGCGTCACCGCATGAAACGGCGTCCTGGGTCGCTGGTCTCTGTCTCGCCATTGCGGCGTCGACCGCGATCTTGTCGCTCCGGTATCGGCTGCCCATCATCACCGCATGGTCAACGCCGGGGGCGGCCTTGATTGCGGCCTCGTCGAGTCCGGCATTGACAATGCCGACGGCGATCGGGGCTTTCCTTGTTGCCGCTGTGTTGATCATGCTGACGGCCGCCATCCAGCCGCTCGGGCGCTGGATTGAGCGGCTGCCGATGCCGATTGCGGCTGCTATGCTGGCTGGCGTGCTGCTGAAAATCGTGATTGGGCCATTTGAGAGCTTGGCGCTGGCACCAGGGTTGATCCTGCCGTTGATCGGGCTGTTTTTGGGCCTCCGCTTGATCGTGCCGGCACTTGCGATCATTGGTGTGCTGATCGCGGGCGTGGTGTTGGCCGGGCTCGTTGGCCAGTTGCAGCCGTTGCCGCCGCTCGCGCTCGCCGAAATCACCTGGATCGCACCGCAGTTTGATGCGGCCATTGCGCTGGGCTTGGGCGTCCCGCTGTTTCTCGTCACAATGGCGTCGCAGAATCTGGCCGGGTTCGCGGTGCTGCGAGCCTCGGGGTATCAGGATATCCCGACCCGAACCATTCTCGGCGTGACCGGGGTCGTTTCGTTTCTGTCCGCACCGATGGGTGCGCACACCTCCAATCTGGCGGCCATCAGTGCGGCCATCTGCACAGGCCCAGACGCTCATCCAGATCCGACCAAGCGTTGGTTGGCCGGGCCCGCATATGCGATGGCGTATGTGCTTTTCGCAGTTCTCGCACCGTCACTGGTGGCGCTGTTTGCCGTGCTCCCCCCGGAACTGGTTAAGACCATCGCAGGTCTGGCTTTGGCCGCGCCGATGATTGGCGCTCTGGTGACTGCGTTCACTGGCGATCACGATAAATTTGCGCCGGGCATTGCCTTCGCAGTGACGGTTTCGGGGGTGACAATCGTCGGCGTCGGGGCTGCGTTTTGGGGGCTTGCAGCTGGGCTTTTGGTCCTGGTGGCTCAGCATTTAAAGCCAGCACAATTGTGACAAAAAAGGAAAGTGTTATCTCTGAATTGATGTCTCCGATGATCGACTTATCCCGCACAACCCGCTATAGCGTTGGTGGTAACGACCAAAATTTCGCCGTCAACTGCCGATCATGATGAACGCCGATCATCCGGCTTGGTGAAGGCCGGTTACGATGTTCAATGAGGCTCACCCGGTCCGCGATGATTTGGGTGTTTGGCTGGTCGGCAAAGTGGATGGTATAGTCTTTGCACGTCTTCGCGGGTTTGGTTAGGAGTACCCCGATGGGTAAATTTGCCGGTTTCGTCATGATTGTCGCGGGCGTCGGCACCGCCGCCTATGTCTATCCTTTGATGGGTACGGGATCTGATCGGGCCGAACGGCAGGCCTCAGATGTGGCGGCGATCGCAACTTCTGGAGCGCTCGCTAAAACTGACACATCGATCATTCGCGTGCAGCCGGCTCCCAATGCAGGCGGCGCGAATAAGGCGGCAACACGCATCATCAACTCTGAAGCCGCATCAGGCAAGGCAGGTCTTGTGCCGACCTCACCACTGGTCACTGGAGCCCTTACGGCATCGACAGCTTCGGTCATTGCCCAGGCCACGTCCCCCGTCATTTCGCCTTCCCCAGTTCCGCCACCATCCAATGCGATGGCCCCGCAGCTCGTTGGCAGAGCTGTCGATGCGCCGGTCCCGCAACCAGTGAAGCGAACCGCCTCCAGTGGGGTTAACGACGAGGCGCGGGCCAATCTGACCCGTGATATCCAGCGCGAGTTGAAGCGGGTCGGCTGTTACGCTGGCGATACCGACGGCACCTGGAATACCGCCACGCGTCAGGCGATGAAGGCCTTCAATGAGCGCGTTAACGCGACTTTGCCGGTCGAAGACCCAGATCACATTCTCAAAACGTTGGTTCAAGGCCATCCTGGCAATGCGTGTGGCAAGTCCTGCCCGGCGGGACAATCCGCGGTCTCCGATGGCCGCTGCATGCCAACAGCGATCATGGCGCAACGCCCAGCAGTCAACCCAGCAGTCAACCCAGCAGCCAACCGGGTCAACAAAGCCGAACCGGTCCCGATGCCAGCACAGATTGTCACTGCCGCGCCGGTTGCGACGCCACCAGCGCCATCGGTTTCGAGCTGGGAAACCAAAGTGACTGCCGCTCCAATCCTGCCCCCAGCACGAGCGCCGGCCATTGCAGCGGTTCAGCCCCCGGCTATGATCAACATGCCGCGTGCTGACCTGCCGCCGGGTCGGATGTCCGTTGGTGCGCCGGATGCCCCGAAAGCAGAGCCTACAGTTGCTCAGACGGTGGCCAAAGATGACGCCTTGAGCGACAGCAGAAATCGGAAATCAGCACCGAAAATCGTGGTGAAGCCAAAACCGCGCAACGACAATGAAATCGTCAGTGCGCCGACGGTTCAACCTGCCAATCCTGTTGCTGCCGCGGTAGCGAACACCGGCGTCGACGTTAACAACAAGGGCCTGCCAAAATTTGGGGCGATCGCCGCGTCAGAGCCGGAAGATGTGAGACCTGTTTTCAAGCCGCAAGGCGTCGAACGACAAGAGATTCAGAGACAGGTTGAGCGCCGCCCGCCGCCGCCCCAACGCGTGGTGGCTTATGTGCCTCCCCCGCGTTACGTCGGGGCGTATAACGCGCCGCCGGTCTATCGGGAACGCGCACGGTTTGGGCCTCAGATCTTCCGCCAGTTGGATGCGAACGGTCGCTAGCGGATTGTCCGGTTCAGTGGAGTCCGGTTGAGCGCAGCCAATGCGAGCAACAAAGACACTGGAGCGCTGACTTGCGCCAGAACTTGCGGAATGCCCACTCGTGGCCCGTCGCGCCAAAATTGCTGAATGGCCGCGACGTCTTTCAATTTTGGCGCGACATGAGGGCCACGAGCAAAATCGATGGCTGAGTGTGGCATTCATCGCGCCTTGGTTGATACCAGTCGAGCCGG
>JAYSUN010000185.1:0-1958 GCA_043719045.1 Hyphomicrobiaceae bacterium
TCAGACGGAGGGGCCGGCCAATGTCTGCTTAGCCACAACATGATTTCAGGTGCCACGGACGGCGCCATCCGGGCCATGAACCTGGCCGTCCCCATCGGGGCCGACATGATCTCGGGGAAAGGCCCTCGTCACGTCATGCTGGTCGGCAACGTCGCGATCTGAGGCAAACCCAACACCGCGCCCCACCGCCGCGCCGTTGCACGGCAAGCCCGGCTGCCGTAGAAGCCCCTCACGCGAGTTCACAGGCGAGACGGGACCACGATGGCAGCCAAGGTTTCACATCTGATCAAGGGCGAAACCGGCGACTGGGAGGTCGTCATCGGGCTCGAAGTACATGCCCAGGTGGCCTCCAAATCAAAACTGTTTTCGGGCTCTTCCACCGAGTTCGGAGCCGAACCCAATAGCCATGTTTCGCTGGTCGATGCCGCCATGCCCGGTATGTTGCCGGTGATCAATCGTGAATGCATTGCCCAGGCCGTGCGCACGGGACTTGGCCTCAACGCCCAGATCCATTTGCGCTCGGTGTTCGACCGCAAGAACTATTTCTATCCCGACCTGCCGCAGGGCTACCAGATCAGCCAGTACAAGCAGCCGATCGTCGGCGAGGGTAAAATCGACATCATATCAGAAGGCGAGACGATCACGGTCGGTATCGAGCGCCTGCACCTGGAGCAGGACGCCGGCAAATCCATCCACGACCAGCACCCGGATTATTCTTACGTCGATCTCAATCGCTCAGGCGTCGCACTGATGGAAATCGTCTCAAAGCCGGATCTGCGGTCGTCGAAGCAGGCCCAGGCCTACGTCTCGAAGATGCGCACGATCCTGCGCTATCTCGGCACCTGCGATGGCGACATGGACAAGGGCAACATGCGTGCCGACGTCAACGTCTCGGTGCGTCGACCCGGTGCCGAACTCGGCACGCGCTGTGAAATCAAGAACGTCAACTCCATCAAATTTATCGGCCAGGCGATTGAGTTCGAAGCCCGGCGTCAGATCGAAATCATCGAGGACGGTGGCATGATCAAACAGGAAACGCGTCTGTTTGACAACGCCAAGAGTGAGACCCGTTCGATGCGCTCCAAGGAAGAGGCGCACGACTACCGCTATTTTCCGGATCCTGATTTGTTACCGCTTGAGTTTGATCAGGCGTTTGTTGACGGCTTGAAAATGGGCCTGCCGGAACTGCCCGATGAAAAGAGCTCGCGCTTTATCAAAACCTATGGCCTCTCGGCATACGATGCAGCGGTGCTGGTCGCGGAGCGTGAAAGTGCAGACTTCTATGAAGCTGTCGCCAAAGGGCACGATGGGAAGATCGCTGCCAATTGGGTGATCAACGAGTTGTTTGGGCGCCTCAACAAGGAGAACAAGGACGTGACGCAGTCGCCCGTCTCCGCGCAGCAACTGGCTGGCATCGTCGAGTTGATCGGCAATGGCACGATTTCAGGCAAGATCGCCAAGGACCTGTTCGAGATCATCTGGACCGAAGGCGGTGAACCCGCAACCATCGTCGATCAGCGCGGCCTGAAACAGGTGACCGACACCGGCGCCATCGAGAAGGCTGTCGATGCCATCATCGCCGCCAACCCCGACAAGGTCGCGCAGGCGGTGGCCAAACCCTCCATGCTCGGTTGGTTTGTCGGCCAAGTCATGAAGCAGTCCGGCGGCAAAGCCAACCCACAGGCGGTCAACGACATCCTCAAGGCGAAGCTGGGACTTTGAGTTGGCGTTTGTTTCCCGCACTCGACCGAGTTATCATTTTGTGATGCCCCATTCGACCCGCATGATCATCGTCCGCGCTGCCTGGGACCCCGACGCGAAGGTCTGGGTCGCGACCTCGGATGACCTACCGGGACTGGTCACCGAGGCCGCTTCGGTCGAGGCGCTGGCTGCCAAGCTGCCTGGACTGGTGTCTGATTTGCTGGAACTGAACGGCCCGGTCAGCGATCTCCCCGAGA
>JAYSUN010000186.1:0-5297 GCA_043719045.1 Hyphomicrobiaceae bacterium
GCTCGAGGAGTTGAACCGGATTATCGGGCTGCATGACGCGTCGACGATTGCCGCGGTCATTATTGAGCCCGTCGCAGGTTCGACCGGTTGCATTCCGCCGCCCAAAGGTTACCTCAAAAAGATCCGCGAAATCACCGAGAAACATGGCATTCTGCTGATCTTTGACGAGGTCATTACCGGCTTCGGCCGCTTGGGCTATGCCTTTGCCAGTGAGCGGTATGACGTTGTTCCCGACATGATCACCTTCGCCAAAGGCGTAACCAATGGCGCGGTGCCGATGTCTGGCGTGCTGTGCCGCAAAGGCGTCTATGAAACCCATATGACGGGACCAGATTATCTCATCGAGCTGTTCCACGGCTACACCTATTCCGGCCATCCGCTGGCGGCCGCTGCCGGCCTTGCCACGCTCGAACTCTACAAGGATGAAGGCCTGTTCGAACGCGCGCGTCAGATGGAGTCGAAATTTGGTGACGCCATGATGAGCTTGAAAGAGGAACCGCACGTCGCTGACATCCGCCCGATCGGGTTGATGTGCGGTATCGATCTCGATCCGATCCCGGGCAAACCGGGTTTGCGTGGCTACAACGCCATCGAGTCGATGTACCACGAGCAAGACCTCTATGTGCGCGTCACCATGGATACACTGATTGTCTCGCCGCCGTTGATCGCCACCGAATCTGACATTGCCGAGATCACTGAAAAGATAGCGAAAACGATCCGCGCTGTTGCTTAACCACACCGCCGTTGATCAGTTGGCCGTCGGGCAGACAGACCTGTCCGGCGGCCTTTTCACGCTCACGTGTTGTGACAGGTCGTGAAGCTCTGCCATAATCTGATCGGAGCGCGTCCAATCCGGGCGGAGCACGGAGTCTCTCATGCTGAAATTCTACTTCAACGGCTCGCCGAACCCGTCAAAGGTCGGTTTATTCTTGTATGAAGCGGGCCTGCCGTTCGAGCCAAAACCGGTCGACACCCGCAGAGGCGATCAGTTCAAGCTGGATTTCCTCGCGATCAATCCGAACGGCAAAGTGCCAGTCATCATCGACGGCGATGTGATCGTCTTCGACAGCAATGCGATCCTGCTGTATCTGGCTGAGAAGACCGGCAAGTTTTTGCCGCCAAACACGCCGAAAGCACGCGGCGAATTGCTCTCATGGTTGATGTTTGTGGCAACTGGCGTCGGCCCATTTTCAGGTCAAGCCGTGCACTTCCGGCATTTCGCACCGGAAAAAGTGCCCTATGCCGCAAACCGCTACCACTTTGAAGCCATGCGCCATTTTTCCGTGCTCGATGCGCATCTGGCGAAGCACACGTACATGGTCGGTGACACTTATACGATTGTGGATATGGACGTTTGGGGATGGACACGCATGACGCCGTTTATCCTGGGCGACGAAGCTTGGGCCAAACTACCGAACGTGAAGCGTCACCACGATCTGATCGACGCTCGACCGGCTGCTGTCAAGGCCAAGAGCCTCAAGGATCTGCATCCGTTCAAGGCCGAAATGGACGATGAAGCCCGTGCCAACATGTTCAAGCACTTGGCGAATAAAGCGGGTTAGAGGCTGTTATTCCAGCCCGCAGAAATCATGACTCTTTTCTCTTGGGGGCTGGTAATCCCTTTGCTTGGCGTGCGGCCACCCGGCCAGCCCCGCGCACGGATCCCAATCCGCACACGTCAGTGTTTGTGCGGATTGGTATTACAGGTCGTCGCTGGGGATGTTGGCAAGGCCACCATCGAGCACACGAAAGGTTCGGCGTTCGCTCTTGACCAAGCGGGCGCCGGCTAAGTTCGACAGCAACGGCGCTTGATTGCAGGAACGGTCAGCAACGGCATGGGGGCGGCCGTCCGGCCAGATCACGGTGTGGGCCATCAGTTTGCGTGTGACGAGACGGTCAGTTCCAAGCCACGCTGGTGGCTGAATGGCACTCATCGATCCGAGATAGCGTGAGACCGTCGCCGATGTGTGCACGAGCGGCATCAGCGTCACCTCAAATTCGGCGCGCGGCGACGACTGATCCAGCGGGCCAGCCTCTACGTCCATGACGAGAACACCGCCCTGCAGACAGTCCATGCCGAGGCAGCGCAGCAAAGTCTTTCGATCATCATCCTGCCAACCGTCGAGAAAACTCGTGCCGCGAAACTCAGATCCGAACTGTTCGCAGAGCTTGGTGCCGGCGAGGCGGTAGACGTACTTGTCGGTATCAAACCGTTCCAGGATGAAGGTCTCGGGCAAAATCGAAGCAATGCGGGCCGGCTCGATCTCGAACCGGCGGGGCGCGACGCGATCGCCTCGGACATCGTTCCAATAGGCGAACAGGGTTTGACTGGTCTTCTGCTTCATTGCAGCGTCCAAATGACTGTTGGTGATGTGCACGGAGGTTGGCTGTGGACATCTCGTCGCGACGCGCTCGGCGGGCTGATTGCAAACGTCGCAAACACCCACCTTGATCGCGTTCATAGGATTGAGAGCAGGTTCCATGCCAAGGCTTGGCATCGGCAGCACTTGCCGCATCGGGGGCAACGGGTTAGCGTTTTCCGGTTCAGTGGAGTCTGGTTAACCGCAGACTACGAGACAAGCTCTGCGTCTCGAGCGCTGCCAGGAACCATAGTCATACCGGCGCGACGCCACACTCGTCCGCCTTCAATCGACGCTCCAGCTTGGCATAGGCTTTTCACCATGACCGCACCGCAGCCGATCTCGACCGATGAGGTCATCATCCGCCGTGACGGCCGCGCCGGGCGCCTGACGCTAAACCGGCCCAAAACCTTGAATGCGCTGACCTGGCCGATGGTTAAGGCTATTGCAGCCGCGTTGTCGGCGTGGCGGTCAGACCCCGCGGTTACAGTCATCTTGTTGGACGGCGCGGGCGAGCGCGGCCTCTGCGCGGGCGGCGATGTCCGGTGGCTTTACGATCGGCGCGCGCATGGTGTGGTCGAGGCCAACGATTTCTGGCGCGAAGAGTATAGCCTCAACAGCCTGATTGCCGATTATCCAAAAGCGTTTGTCTCATTCATGGACGGCATTGTCATGGGGGGCGGGATTGGTCTGTCTGCGCACAGTCGGTACCGCATCGTCACTGAGCGCTCTCAACTCGCCATGCCCGAGACGACCATCGGCCTCATTCCCGATGTTGGCGGCACTTGGTTGCTGTCACGCGCGCAAGGCCGACTTGGCATTTATCTGGGTCTGACCGGAGAACGGATGACTGGATCCGACGCGATCCAGGTTGGCTTTGCCGATACCTATATCACCAGCTCAAAGCTGGCCGATCTTGCCGCGCAATTGACCGATCCAGCGGGTGATCCCGTTGAGGAGATTATCGAACAGATGTCGGAGCCAGTGCCAGACTCGCCGCTGGCTGCCAAACGCGAGTTGATCAACCGGCTGTTCGCCGCCGATAACCTGCCTGCCATTGCTGTCGCGCTGCTGACCACAACAGATCCAATTGCAACCAAAGCTCGCGCCGACTTGGCGACACGATCGCCCAAAGCGCTGGCTTTAGCCTTAGCTGCAATTCAACGGGCTAAATCATACCGGCATCTGGATGAGGCCCTGGCGGTTGAGTATCGCCTATGCACGCGACTCTATGAGGATGGCGAGTTCATCGAAGGCGTTCGCGCTTTGCTGGTCGACAAAGACAAATCTCCGAAATGGCAACCGCCGACGATTGATGCGGTCACGCCTGAGATGATCAACAGCTACTTTGCGCCGCTCGCGTACGAATGGCAGCGGTAGATGAAACGCGTCTTTGACGCCGCCTAGGATTTCGCAATGTTTGACTCACCTGTGACAGGTCTCCGCCACTTCGAAGACATCATCGTCGGTCAACCCATGACGTTCGGCGCTGTGCGGGTGACACGCGACGATATCAAAACCTTTGCGCGTGCCTATGATCCACAATCGATTCATCTCGATGAGGAAGCCGCGAAGGCTTCGATCATCGGCGGGCTGTGTGCGAGCGGCTTTCATACCTGCTGCCTGATGATGCGTATGTTGTGCGATCACTTTCTCAACACCACTGCATCGCTTGGCGCCCCTGGGGTCGACGACGTCAAATGGTTAAAACCAGTCCGGCCCGATGATATTTTGTCCGTCCGGATTGTCGCGCATGACAAGCGCACCATGAACTCCCGACCCCATGTCGGCTTGGTCCATGCCAGCTATGACGTCCTCAATCAGGCTGGTGACGTTGTCATGTCATCGAGTTGCAAACAGCTTGTTCGCGTGCGCGAACCTGCGGCGCCCACAGATCAAAGCAGCGTCCGTGAGGCGAAGCCTGATCCAGTCAATCTCTGGGACAATGCGCCAACCGCAACGCCTGCAGCGTCGGATGTCAGCCGCTATTTCGATGAGCGGGTGATTGGCGAAACGCGGGATCTCGGCTCCCATACGTTCGGTAAGGACGAAGTCATCGCCTTTGCTCGGCTGTATGATCCGCAACCGTTTCACCTTGACGAGGCCGCGGGCAAGGCCTCTCTCTTTGGCGGGCTTGCGGCGAGTGGTTGGCACACGGCCTGTCACTTCATCCGCCTCGTCGTCGCCGACCGACAGCGTCAAGAACAGGCATCGCGGGATCGGGGTTTGCCTGTGCCAGTCTACGGCCCATCACCAGGCTTCAAGAACCTGCGCTGGATCAAGCCTGTGATGGTCGGTGATACGCTCGCCTATCGCTCCCGCGTCACGGGAAAAGTCGACCTTAAATCCCGTCCGGATCGCGGCGTCCTGCAGATGCAGTCACAGGCGCGCAACCAGCACGGCGAGATCGTGTTCGATTATCTGGGCGCGATTTTCGCCGAACGCAAACCGACGTAATCAGCGGACACGCCGCGGGTTCATGTAGAGGTCGGCTTCCTGTTTCTCAATCTTCGGCACGATCTTGCCAGATTTGATATCGCGGGTCAGCTGCTTCATATGCTTGCGAACACCGCGGTTGAAGGCGAGCATGCCACAGAACATCTGCAGTACCATGATGAGGCGCGCGTCTGCATGTTCCGTTTTCACACGGCCCCGCCAATGTCCGCCGAGGGTAAACACGCGGCCATCGATGCGGCCGATTTTCTGGTCCCGCTCATTGTACAGCGTGTAATCGCCGCCAAGGTCGATAAAGTCACGGCGCAAACGGTAAAACACCGGTTTGCCTGCTTCGAGAATGAAGAACGAGAAGTTTTCTGGCATCAGCGGCCACTTGTAGGCCGAGCGCTCAATATAGACCATGAACTCGTGGTCGTTCAGATTGGCTGAGAAAGCCATCACGGGCGTGCCGCGTGCACCATAGGTCAATTGCAGCGAGCG
>JAYSUN010000187.1:0-1948 GCA_043719045.1 Hyphomicrobiaceae bacterium
ACGACGCGCTCGCCTACGACGTGGCGGTGTGCTTGAACGCATGGTGCTTCGAGACCGACAATCGGTACAATGCGGCCAAAGGTCGGGCGCTGTTGGCCAACTATCAGCATGTCCGCCCCCTGACCCTGGAGGAGCGTGCGGCGCTGCCATTGCTGGCACGGGGCTCGGCGCTACGGTTTTTGCTGACGCGGGCGTATGATTGGATCAACACACCGGCCGGCGCCTTGGTACAGCGGAAAGACCCCATGGAGTATCTGGCTAAGCTGCGCTTTCATCAGTCGGTGATGTCGGCTGCCAACTATGAGGCTGCATGATGCCACCGGTCAAAACAGACGCCACCCAACGCGAGGCGACCATGGGGGAGACCGAGCAAACCGTCGTCGTCTATACGGACGGAGCATGCTCGGGGAACCCAGGGCCTGGAGGCTGGGGCGCGATTCTGATCTGGGGCGGTCACAAAAAAGAAATGTGGGGCGGTGAGCCGGTCTCGACCAACAACCGCATGGAGTTAATGGCGGCCATTTCGGCGTTGGAAAGTTTGAAGCGACCGATGTCGGTCGAACTATGGACCGATAGTGCGTACGTCAAGGATGGCATTTCGAGCTGGATCCACGGCTGGAAAAAGCGGGGCTGGAAGACGGCCGACAATAAGCCGGTGAAGAACGTCGAGTTGTGGCAGCGACTGGATGCGGCTGCGGCACGCCACAAAGTCAAATGGCACTGGCTGAAGGGCCACGCAGGCCACCCGATGAACGAACGCGCGGACGAATTGGCGCGCTTTGGTATCAAGGAACTGAAGACCAAGACATGACCGACACGACACGGCCGTGGTGGCATCCAGACCGGCACGTCGACCGACGGCCGCTGTTGCTGGCGCGGGGCCGGATCAAAGGTGCAATCCGGCGCTGGTTCGAGGCTCAGGGGTTTGTCGAAGTCGACACCGCGTGCCTGCAGATCTCGCCCGGCAATGAGGCACATCTGCACGCCTTCCAGACGGAGTTTGTCGACGGCGGGGGCGCGCGGTCACCGTATTACTTGCACACGTCGCCGGAGTTCGCGTGCAAGAAACTGTTGGCGGCCGGCGAGACCAGGATCTTCACGTTTGCACCGTGTTTCCGGAATGGGGAGCGTGGACGACTGCATGCCCCGGAATTCATGATGCTGGAGTGGTATCGGGCAGGCGAACCGTACACGCAGCTGATGGCTGATTGTACTGCGATCCTGCGGCTTGCAGCGGCAGTGACGGGGCGGACAACATGGGACTTTAACGGCCGAAGCTGCGAGGTCGCGGCACCGGCTGCGCGGACGACTTTGCATCAAGCGTTCCAGCGTTGGGCCAATCTGCCGTTGTCTGCCTGCTTTCACGGCGTCACGCCCAACCTGCAACGGATGCGAGATGAAACCCAACGCATCGGCGTGCACGGCGCCGATGACGATACGTGGTCGGATTTATTCAGCAAAGTGCTGTCTGAAAAGATTGAACCGCAGCTGGGCACAGCGCGACCTGAGTATCTGGATCAGTATCCCACGCATGAGGCGGCTTTGGCGCGGCCGTGTGCGCATGACCCGAGTGTCGCCGAGCGCTTCGAGCTGTATGTCTGCGGCGTGGAGCTTGCCAACGCGTTTGGCGAGCTAACCGATGCGGCCGAACAGCGGCTGCGGTTTGAAGCTGAAATGGCCGAGAAGATGCGCGTCTACGGTCGGCGCTATCCGATCGATGAAGATTTTCTCGCAGCCCTTGCACAGATGCCGCAGGCGGCCGGCTGTGCCCTTGGATTTGATCGGCTGGTCATGCTCGCAACCGGCGCCCCGAGTCTGGGGCACGTCCTCTGGACGCCGGTCGCTTGAGAGAGAAGACGTCAATCAACGCGGGCTTACAAATGGAAACGGTCAAATCGCTTTGGCGACCAGGATGACGTCGGTGCCGTCCTTGACGATCTCAAGTGCC
>JAYSUN010000188.1:0-5275 GCA_043719045.1 Hyphomicrobiaceae bacterium
CGACGGTCGGCCGAAAACGAAGCCACAGGGACCATTGATCCGAAAGCGAACTCCGCAAGTTGGTTCCATAACACCGCTTCGGCGAACGGGCCGCGCTTGGCGCGGCTCCGTCCGTTGGCCGAACTGCCGTTATGGTTTCTTCGGCGGTGCGGGCTGCGTCGCCGCGGCGGGCGGCGCGGCAGGACGCGTTGCCGGTGTATCGGAGGCCTTGACCTTGTCCGTTACGGTCGGGCTGCCGACGGGCCGCCAGGCGCGGGCAACGCGCTGCGCCTCCTGCACTTGCTCAGGCTTAAGCTGCTGCTCGATCATCTGCCGGGCCTGGACCGCTTCCGGATGCTGCCGCGCTGCCGCAAGATTAAAGTAGGCATGCGCCTTGACCAGATCCTTGTCGACGCCAACGCCAAGTGTATAGGCCTGCGCCAGGGAGAACAGGCCAACCGGGTTACCCGACGAGGCCGTCTGCTGGAACAACTCAAGCCCCTTCTTGTCGTTCTTGTCGACGCCGTTTCCTGTCAGATACGCCTGGGCGAGAATGTTTTTAGCGCCGATATGGTCCTGCGCGACGGCCTTCTCAAGCAGGCCAATGCCGCGCTTCGGATCCTTCGGGACGCCCCGACCTTCCACGGTCAGCAGGCCGCAGTTGAACTGCCCGTTGGCATCTCCGGCGTCTGCTGATTCGCAGACCATTTTGCCGCCCTCTTCGTAGTCCTGCAGAACGCCTTGGCCTTCAAGATGCAGCATGCCGAGGCGGTTTTTAGCGAGAGCGCTGCCTTTGCTGACGCCCTGCTTGTAGGCCTCAATCGCCGAGGCCATGTTGGCCTGCTGGCCCATCATGCCCATTTCCATCATGCGGCCGAGATAGAAGGCACCATCCGGCTCTTTGCCCTCGACAGCTTTGGCGAACAGCTCGGCAGCTTTCTGGAATTCCTGTTTTTCAAGGGCTGCCAGACCGTCTTTGACGGTCGCACTGGCCAACGCCGGCAGTGCGATTGTTGCGAGTGCAGCCAGGATGAGACGCGGAACAAGTTTCATGAGGTCCTCAGTACAGTTTAACGGTGACGGATGAGCGGATTTCAAACTCTGATGCCTTGATCGCTTCGCTATGCAGGAGCGGGCGCGCGACGTAAAGATCGTAGGCGAAACGGTCTTTGGTGTAGTTCAGTCCAGCGCCCGCCGAAACCAGATGCTGGTGTTTCGTGTTGGCGTTGTCGTAGACCCAGCCTGCATCGATGAAGCCATAGACATTAAGCGGCAGGACATAGGAGGCTGCGGTCTTGCCGAGGAGGGCCTCCAAGCGCTTCGCGTCACTGACGATCGCTGCGACCGGGATCGTCAGCGGGCTTTGCACGTAAGCACCACTTTCCCCCGTGGCCTGCTGTCGCGCAAACCCGCGGACCGACGTGGCACCGCCAATTGACATGTGTTCGGTGTTGAGCAGCACCTGGTGTGAGGCCTGGGCCGCGAACACCGGTGACCATATCCAGCCGGTCTTGGTCGACATCTGATAGACGCCGCTCAGATCAGCCTTGACGAACTTCGGTTCCGGCGACCCGTCACGGCCCGAGTAGGGTGTCGACCATACTCCCGGGCCAACCGAGATGCCGGGGCTGAGCGACAGGAACGCACCCGGCAGATACTGTTCCCAGTTGATGCCAGCCCGCGCCACCGTCAAGGCCTGCGGCGTCAGCTCGGCGGCATTGATAAAGCGCTGGCTCCATTTCTGGGTGAGGTTCAAGTCAGCTCGCAGCTTGGATTTAGCATCCCGCGCGATGAGATAAGAGCCGGTTCCTGCCACCGACGCATTCTGGGTCAGCATTTCGGTCGTGGCTGTCAGTTGCTGCTGGCTCTCCGAGTACGAAGCCGAGCCGCTGAACGTCAACCAGTGATAGGGTACGCTCGCTTGTAAACTGAGGCTGTTCGACGACGGGGACCCGCTGTAGGCGACATACCATGTGTCGTTGGCTTTGAGCAGATTGTCGGCTTCGACAATCAAGTCACCGCGCTGTTCAATGGGGGATCTGTCGGCCGTATAAATGTGCTTGATTTGAGTACGGAGGGGCCCTTGCGGCGACCCATGGATCTTACTGGTGATGACCAGTTCGCTGCCGCCGGTCTGCTTGCCTGGCTTGATATCCATCGTCGCTTTATTTGAGCTGACGCGGTTGATCTGATCAAGACCCTGTTCAAGGGCACGCAACTGCAGCGGCTCGCCGAGTTTTACGGGGAAACTCGTTTCGATCTTGCGGTAAGGGCCGGGCACGATGGCGTCGCCACGCTGTTCCCGGTAGGTGATCTTCTCAACGACGCCTTCGACGATCTTGATCTGCAGCGTGCCGGACCGGACGTCTTGCTCCGGCACGTAGCCACGGGTCGTGACGTAGCCTGCTTCCGCATAAGCCTTGTTGAAGGCAAGTATCAAGGCTTGGATGTCGGCAACTCGCAGACACGGTTTGCGGTGCGCCGCAACAATGGCAGTTGCATCGATGCCTTTGATCAGAGCCTGCCCGGATACATTGATGCGGCTGATCTTGAAGCAGGTATCATCTAGCGGCGCTGGCGTTGTCGGTTTTGCTGGCCCAATCGGCTTTGCCGCTGGAGCTGAGAGGTCGGCTCCGGCTTGTCCCGCTTTAGCCCGTTTGCGCAGCTCCTCGAGTTCTCTTTCCTTCAGCAGCCGCTGTGCAGGATCGGCGTTCGTTTGGGCCAGGGCTGGCAGCACCCACAGGCTGACGAGCGTTGCGGCAAGCAACGTCTTCAGGCTCAACGGTCGTGTGCGTGTGCCCATGAACTAAAACAAATCTCTGATCAAGCCGATGGCATTGCGATTAGTCGCCTTTACCCCATCGGGTTCGCTGAGGCGCTTCAGCGGCGTGCTGCTGATGATGGATCCGCTGGCGTCAATCTGGCCGCCCTGAACAATGATGTCATGGGGTGCGTCGAGCGTGATGCCGCCTGCAGGGCTGACAACCGTTCCAGGCTGATAACTGCTGAACACTGCGCCGGCAGAGTGCGCGGTAAACAACCCCAATCCACCGCTGCGCGCGAAGGCATCGGGATAAAGCAGACTTTCCAGCCGTAATGTTCCAGCTGTCAGCGCGATACCGTTCTGACCAACGATGACGCCGCCTTGATTAACAAGCGCGCCGGTCATCCGAATCGTCGCGGTGTCAGAGGCGACAATCCGCCCGCCATCACGAGTGATCGAACTGGCGGCTGTGCTCCGGCAAAAACCGAACATGCAATCGAGGGTGTATCTGGTGGCCCCCAGTATGATCGGTTTGTTGTTGAGAGACCCGCCCGCAAGCTCGATTTTGTTGCCGATGATTTCACCGGTGTTGACGATGGACGGGGCTTTGATGGTCAGGCCGTCGACCGCAGTGATCGAGGCGATCTCTTTGCCATCGACGTAGGTGCCGTAGTCATAGGTCGTGCGCGTCGTCGATCCGCCGAACCAGGACGGCGCCCAGGACCAGCGGCCTCGTGAGACTTCAGTTAGTTTGGCACCGGTCCGCGAGGGATCGCTGCGGGCCGTTTCGTTCTCAACGGCTGCCGTCGATGTGATAGTCACGGACTGCTGCGCCAGCAGGCGGCCACTCAAGTTTTTGACGCCATTGGCATCGATTGTGAGGTCGTGGGCTTTGGCAAAGAACGCTGCGATGTTTAATGCGGACAGCGTTTCGGCGGTCACGCGTCCGCCAGCAATCAGGGTAACGCCACCGAGAGAGCGGTCATCGCCTTCGATGGGGCTATTGCCCTGGACGAGCGCGCCGCGGTTGATGATATCGCCCGCCGCTTTGATGAACACACCGCTGCTTAGGGCGTCGATTACGGCGCGGGTCCCCGCGACACTCTCGATCTGAAAGGTGCCGACGTCGGCGATGAACGATGATCCAGCTGTGATTTTGGCCGCACTCAATAAGGCCGGGCCGTCAGTCACAAGCCGGGTCAGGAGGGCCGACGTGACGGAGGTCTGATCCAGCATCATGCCGGCTGATGCGCTGATCGACACATCTTCCGCCGATGTTAGCGTGCTGCCACGGTCATCCACGCGACCGCCCGCTTGAATGGTGATGCCCTTTACGGTCGATGTGAACTGGGATGCGTGGGCGTTTGCCGCGATTGCAATGTTGCCGCCCGCAATGAGATTGACAGCTCCCGTCGCATCGAAGCCGACGTTCGGATTTGTCGCTCCTTGGAAACTTACGCCATTCGCCGTGATGGCGTCGGCGGCTCGCACCATGACGCCGCCCTTGGCCGCATTCAGCTTCGTCTGCGCTTTGCGGCTGATCAGTTCAACGACTTTGCCCGCGACCGCCACATCGCGCTCGGCAGCAATGGCGGCGTCCTCAATGACGATCTTACCCGCGGCGGTCAGTGAGAAATCCCCGACACCGGCAAGCCCTGCACCGCCCATACGGACGCCAGCACCGGCACCGTTGGCGGTCAGCCGGATGGAGCCGGCCGTTAATACCGAACCTTGATCCAGCACAATGCTCTGTTCGGCCCCTTTGGCCTCGCCATCGGCTGACACCGCGATCCAGCCTGCTGGATCGTTTGGAGGTCGTGTCGGATCAATGGCAAGGGTGCCCTGGCCCGTCGTCAGATTAACAACGGCAGTTTTGTTGGGATCTTCGATTTTGCCCGTCACGCGAAGGGTGCGGGCGACGAGGTCGAGCTGGGTGACGGCCGCCGAGAGGCCATCGCTGCCAACGAGAATGTCCTGGCCGGACAGGGTAATCTGCGGCTTTGCGGCGCTTGGCGCCGAAACCGAGCCGGCGATCAGGCCAAGCCCGCCGATGTTCACAAATGATCCGCCGTTGACGGTGATGCCGTTGGGGTTGGCCACGATGACGTTGGCGGTCGCGCCGGTGACAGCGAGCGGCCCCTCAAGTGTGCTGCGGCGTGCGGAGGTCACTTCATTAATGATTGTGCCCGCGTTGACCGTGGTGTTGTCGAGCTTAACGCCAGCTTTCGGCACACTGAATTGATCGTAGGTATTGTGGCTTACGCCATTGGTGGTTTTTGGCGCAATGGTGACGGTTAGTCCGCCCGCGTCAGAACCGCGCACGGTCGTCGGCGATTTACCGTCCGCTTGCACACTTTGAGCCCGGACCGGCTGGTGAGCGGCACCGCCAAAGCTGAACGCAACAGTCAGAGTTGCGACCATGGTTCTGGCGCGCATCCCGTCTGACGTCGAACACAACAGGCCGCACCCCATACGCATTTTACTTCTCGGCTCGACGGTCATGACGCATGACCTTGACGCAAAAGACTGCGG
>JAYSUN010000189.1:0-5270 GCA_043719045.1 Hyphomicrobiaceae bacterium
CCCGCAGGCAGTTTAACCTCAACGGCTGAAGGCAGACCTGTGGTCCACCCCGACACCTTGAGGTAATTGGCAGCGGACGCGAGCGCATCGTTGGGCACACCCCAAATGTCGCGCTTGCCGTCTCCATCGAGGTCGGCTGCGTGCGCCAGATAGGTTGTCGGCATGAACTGCGTGTGGCCCATAGCGCCAGCCCACGATCCGGTCATCGCCTCAGGAGCTATGTCGCCCCGCTGAAGTACAGTCAGTGCCGCCAGCAGTTCGCTGCGCCAAAACGCGCTGCGCCGTTGATCAGTCATGGCCAGTGTCGTCAGAGAACGGATGACATTGCGTTCACCCATTGAGGAGCCATATGCGGACTCAATGCCCCAGATGGCGAGTACGACATGTTTGTCGACACCAAACCGGGTTTCGATCCGTGCCAGCAGATCCGCGTACTCGGTCAGTTTTGCTCGACCATTGGCAATGCGGGTGTCTGAGACGAGTAGATTGACATACCCGCCAATGGTCTTCACGTGCTCTGGTTGGTTGGCATTGAGGACAGCGATCTCGTCGTCAACGGTGACACCGCGAGTGGCCCGCTGAAACATCTCGGCCGAAATGCCTTTGGTTTGCGCCTCAGGCCAGAGCTTTTCAAGAAAGTCTCGCATGTCATTGGCTCTGTTGTCGGCCACAGCTGGTGTGCCGCCTACAGGTGCCGATAGGTCTGGCTTGCTGTACCAGGTTGGCCCAAAGGCAACGATGGTCGCAAAAACGGCGACAACTATACCGCCGCCAATAAGCACGGCTGTGCGAGCGCGGCTCATGATCAGGCCTCGGTCTTGTCAGCAATTTTCTGGCGTTCGGCAGTTTGGCGGATCGATTGTCTAACCCGGTCATCGTTCGGGTCATGGACAAATGGATTGGCACGACCTGCGAACAGAATCGCAATGCGGTTCACATCGATCGGCGCATAGTCATGGCTATCAACGCCGACATCCAGACTGCAGCCATGGAGTTGGTTATCCAAGCGGCCATGAACATGACCGTGCAGATGCCATGAACCGCGCCAAGCCTTGTCCCACTCGCGCATCGGGTAGTGACAAAGGATGATGGTCCGGCCAGCTGTTTGGACTTCGGCCAGGTCTTGAACACTGACAAACAACTGACTGTGATCGCGCAGGGTATGCGCATCATGATTGCCAGTGATCAGATGGATTTTTCCATTCAGGCGGTTGCGATAGTCAGCAACCGAGGCTGCGCTTTTGTGCGCGAAGTCCCCGAGATGCCAAACCGTGTCCATTGGTCGCACGACGGCGTTCCAACGTTGAACCAACGCGCTGTCCATCGCCTCAAGCGAGGCAAAAGGTCGGTCCGCCAAACGCCGGATCGCGTCATGGCCAAAATGCGTGTCCGACGTAAACCAGATGGTCATTATTGCGAATTCTGTGTGGTTTTGCCCGCGCGCAATTGGCCCAATACGGCAGCCGACGCCCAGCAGTCGATGTTCAGTCTCGATTTTTCCTGGTATTGGCCGATGAGCACGCGCGTGTTCATGCCAGCCTTGCCGTCGATCTTTTCAATCGGATAGCCAAGCCCTTTGAGCCGCTCCTGGACCTCGGCAATAGCCTTGTTGGTGATGAGTTTCGGTGTACTCCAGCGAGTCTGAAAGTCACTGCCGCCAGCAATGCGGTCAGCCAAATGGCCGACAAACACAGCGTAGAGATCAGCGAAGTTGTAGCGCTTCAGGACCATGAAATTTTCAAAGACGAGGAACATCGGTCCAAACGCACCGCCGGGGGCGAGAATGAACGCGGTAGCGTCCAGATGGTTGTCCGCCAGTTTACGCCCACTGAGCGGCGTCACGCCCAGTTTCAGCCATGCCCGCGCTGTGCGAGCTTGTGCTACCCCTTCGTAGAGACAAGTCGCGCCGGGCGGAAGTTTGACTTCGATGCCCCACGGTTGACCCGCCGTCCAGCCTTTGGACTTGAGCTGGTTGGCGGCCGAGGCGAGCGCGTCTGGGACCGAAGTCCAGATGTCCTTTTTGCCGTCCTTGTCGAGATCATATGCAAGTGCGTCATATTCCGACGGCATGAATTGGGTCAATCCGACAGCGCCTGCCCAAGAGGCTTTCATGGTGGCTGGATCTAGCACGCCATCGTGCATCATTTTCAACGCTGCCAGCAGTTCAGTGCGGAACATGTCCCGGCGGCGACCGCTCCAGGCTTGCGTGGCCAGAACCCGGATGACGTTGTGACCGAGCTTGGCTTGGCCATAGGCTGTTTCCCGCCCCCAAATGGCAAGCAGGATTGTCCGGTCGACGCCCAACTCGGTCTCGATCTGGGCCAGCGTTACCGCGTGTTTGGTGGCCAACTGCTTGCCTTGGGCTGCAAGGTTGAGCAGATAGGGAACGTTGAGATATTCGAGCGGTGTCTTGGTAAACTCGGCCTGGCCTGATGACGCAGGCGGCGCGCGACCGGCCAAGACCAAATCCGGCAAGGCGAGGTCCGCGGACATCCCGGCAAAGGCGCGATCCAGCGTTGCATCTGAAATGCCGCGATTGCGGGCGTCGGCACGGAGCGCCATCAGAAACGCACCAAAGCTCTCCTTGGCGGGCTCGGTTGCAATGATGGGGGTTGGCTGTGCCATGGTCAGGGCTGGCATCGGGCAACAGGCAGCCAAAGTGATTGCCACGCTGCACGCGCACCGTCTCAGTTTCGCAATCTGCATTTCGGCCAACCTCGTCCCCGACTCAAACTGAGCCACCACGCTTGCGGAATACGGGCTTTTTGCGGCGTTTGCATCTTACAATTGGGCCGGCTCGGGCCAATCGAGACTACCGCCCGCGACCGCCGACCACCTTCCCGAGGCCGAGGCGTTCGAGTAGTGTTTCAACATGACCAAAGCGCCCGATAGCATCGACACGTCAGCCACATTCGGCTTCCAGAGCGTCAAGCCTCAGGATCGGCAAAGCAAGGTCAATGAGGTCTTTGCAGCCGTTGCCGAGCGCTATGACATCATGAATGACCTGATGTCAGGCGGGCTGCATCGAGCCTGGAAGGGCGATATGATCGCGTGGCTGAACCCACCTCGTGGTCCGCAGCCGTTCAGATTGCTCGACGTTGCCGGTGGCACGGCCGACATCGCACTCCGTTTCATGCGCACTGGCGGCGCGGGATGCACGGCCGATTTGTGCGACATCAGCCCGGAAATGGTGGCCGTCGGTGTCCGCCGCGTGGCTGAAGCCGGTGTTTCGGATCGAATTGTGCTGCAGGTGGGAAATGCTGAAACGTTGCCGTACCCGGACAAGTCGTTCGATGCCTATACGATCGCTTTTGGGATTCGCAATGTCACGCGCATCGACCTGGCACTCTCGGAGGCCTATCGCGTGCTGAAGCCGGGCGGGCGCTTTCTGTGTCTTGAGTTTTCAGAGGTGCAGGTGCCGATTCTCGACCGTCTGTATGATTTTCATTCGTTTGAGATTATCCCGCGTTTGGGCGAGGCCTTTGCGGGGGATCGCACGAGTTACCAATATCTGGTCGAAAGCATCCGCCGGTTCCCTAAGCAAGAGGTCTTCGCTGCCATGATTCGATCGGCGGGCCTCGAACAGGTCAGCTATCGCAATTTGACGGGCGGCGTCGCGGCCATCCATTCTGGCTGGCGCTTGTAAAGCAACGGAACCAACTCAATGCGCTTTTTTGTAACCGGTACCGCTGGTTTCATTGGTTTTCATCTCGCGCAGCGTTTGCTCGACGAGGGTCACGAGGTTGTCGGACTCGATGGCTTCACGCCCTACTATGATGTCCGCCTGAAAGAGGCACGCACCGCCAAACTGGCTGCGCACAATGGCTTCCATGGCACCCGCGCGATGCTCGAAGACCGAGTGGAACTCGAGCGCATCTGGTCCGCGCATCGCTTTGATGTGGTGGTTCACCTCGCGGCGCAAGCCGGAGTCCGCTACAGCCTGGAAAACCCACGCGCGTATCTCGATGCCAACATCACCGGTACATTCAACTTGATGGAGCTGATCCGGGCGCGGCCCGTCAAACACTTCATGTTGGCATCAACGAGTACGGCTTACGGCGCGACCAGCAAAATGCCATTCCACGAGGCCGATCCAGTGGCTCACCCGATGTCGCTGTATGCCGCGACCAAGATCGCGACCGAGGTCATGACCCACAGCTACAGCCATCTGTGGAATATTCCGACCACCGTCTTCCGTTTTTTCACGGTTTACGGCCCGTGGGGGCGGCCCGACATGGCGCTGTTCAAGTTCACCAAAGGCATCATCGAGGGCACGCCCATCGACGTCTACAATCATGGGCAGATGGCGCGGGATTTCACCTATATCGATGATCTCGTCGAAGGCATCTTTCGACTGTCGGCATGTATTCCGCCACTCCCTGGTGGCACTGGGATTGGGACTGAGATCGGCGACAGCCTCTCCCCGGTCGCACCATATCGCGTCGTCAATATCGGTGGTGGCGCACCTGTCAGGTTGCTGGACTTCATCAAGGCGATCGAGGTCGCTGTCGGTCAATCGGCAGTCCTCAACTACTTGCCGATGCAGCCCGGTGACGGGCCGACGACCTATGCCGATGCTTCGGTGTTGGAAGCACTGACCGGATACAAGCCGTCGACTCCGGTTGCAGTCGGCGTGCCTAAATTCGTGGCCTGGTACCGAGACTATTTCGGCGCATAACCTGCTGCTTAGGAGATTTCGGTCATGGCCATTGCTTCACTTGGCATCATCGGCGCAGGCGCGATCAGCAAAGTGCTTCTGGGCGCATTGGCCAATGAAATTTCGACGCCACTGGAGCGCTTGATCATTCTCACGCGCCCGACGAGCGTCGCAATCGCTGAGCACTTGATGGCTCAGTATGGCGCCGGAATCGCCAAGACCTGCCACGTCGAATCCGATGCCGACCGCTTTACAGGCGCGCGCCTGGATTTGGTTGTCGAGTGTGCGGGCCACGGCGCCGTTGCGACCTACGCTGAGCCTTTACTCGCTGCGGGCTGCCCGCTGATCATTGTCTCGACGGGGGCGCTGACCGATGATGCTCTTCGTGGCCGCCTCCTTGCCGCTGCGATCTCGGGGCAAACCCAATTCGCATTGTCCAGCGGCGCCATTGGTGGCATTGACCTCGTGGCGGCGGCCAGACTGGCTGGCATCGAACGCGTCACCTACACGTCACGCAAGCCACCTGCCGCTTGGCGCGGCACTGCCGCTGAAAACGTCATTGATCTTGCCTCGATTACGACGGAGACTGTGTTCTACACGGGCGATGCCCGGG
>JAYSUN010000190.1:0-1936 GCA_043719045.1 Hyphomicrobiaceae bacterium
CCAAACGATGGACTACGCCTGTCACATTTCACCTGTTCCTTGAAATCTTGGACGGTGTGCTCTATCGCGTTCAAATCTCTTTCGACCACCCGATTTCAAGGAGCTTGAGCATTGGATAACGTTCTGATCATCGGCGCGGGCGCGGCAGGCTCGGTTACGGCCCA
Organism: Hyphomicrobiaceae bacterium; assembly: GCA_043719045.1. Lineage (GTDB taxonomy): Bacteria > Pseudomonadota > Alphaproteobacteria > Rhizobiales > Hyphomicrobiaceae > JABFRJ01. The sequence continues at coordinate 165 of JAYSUN010000190.1, forward strand.
GAAATGCGCGATGAACCGCGACGTGTTCCGAAAAATTCACCTGGCTTCGCGGCGTATCGAGAGCTGCGAGAAGGTCAAGAAGCAGTGCAAGACACCGATCGATATTTCACAGGTCGATGCCGACAACGTCGTCGAGACGGTCGCTTTGATCAAACGCGTGAAGCCCGATCTCCTGATCAACATGGCGCTGCCCTATCAGGACCTCGCGCTGATGGATGCGTGCCTGGAGACCGGCGTGCACTACATGGACACGGCCAACTACGAGCCGCGCGATGAAGCCAAGTTCACCTACAAATATCAGTGGCCCTATCACGCAAAGTACAAGAAGGCCGGCATCATGGCCATTTTGGGCTGCGGCTTCGACCCCGGCCAGTCGAACATCTATTGCGCCTACGCGCAGGAATTCCTGTTCGACGAAATCGAGCAGATCGACATCGTCGACTGCAATGACGGCAGCCACGGCAAAGCGTTCGCGACCAACTTTAATCCCGAGATCAACCTGCGCGAAGTCACCCAGCGCGGCAAATACTGGAAAGACGGCAAATGGATCGAGATCGATCCGCTGACGATTTCCTGCATGGTCGATTACCCGGAAGTCGGCCCGCGCAAATCGTACCTCATCTATCACGAGGAAGAAGAGAGCCTCGTCAAGCACATCAAGGGCCTCAAACAGATCCGCTTCTGGATGACCTTCTCGGACAACTACATCAAGCACCTCGACGTGTTGCAGAACGTCGGCATGACGCGCATCGACCCCGTCATGTACAAGGGCAATCCCGTCATCCCGATGGAGTTTCTGAAGGAGCTACTGCCGGCCCCGTCATCGCTTGGCAAGAACTACACGGGCCGCACGTCGATCGGCTGCATTTTCCGCGGCACCAAGGGCGGCAAGAAGAAGATTGCCATGATCTATAACGTCTGCGATCACGCCCATTGCTACAAGGAAACGCAAGCCCAGGCCGTGTCCTACACGACCGGCGTGCCGCCCGTCGTCGGCGCCATGATGCTGTTCAAGGGCCATTGGGGCACGGGTGCGCAAAAGGCCGGCGTGTATAACGTCGAGCAACTCCCCTCCAAACCCTTCATGGACGAAATCGGCAAGCAAGGACTGCCGTGGGTGCTGAAAGACGTGAAAGTGGCCGACCAGAAAGAGCTGTTCGCGGTGAAGACTTGAGGGGGTGGGGCTGAGTTGGCTAAACCTTCATGTGCTTAATGAACACTTTCCGTAGAGGCGAATCTTCGGGGCAGTGCTTTCTAGTAAGGTCGTGCTTAGTTTTTAGGGCTTCTGCACGATCACCATCGCACTCACCAGCGACAATGTAACTCGCGTTCGCGGCACGCAAAGCGTCCAGCCACGCCCGTATCGGTGGCGCTGGTCTAGCGGCTGAAATAGCCGGTGATGAAGCGGGCGTAGATTTCGGTCAGCGCTTCGAGGTCGGCGACGGGCACGCGCTCGTCGACCTTGTGGATGCTCTCGTTGACCAATCCGAATTCGACGACGGGGCAATAGTCCTTGATGAAGCGCGCATCCGAGGTGCCGCCGCCAGTCGTCAAGGCCGGTGTGCGGCCCGTGACGTCCTTGATCGCAGCGACAAGCGTATCGACGAGCGGGCCAGGCTTGGTCAGGAAAACATCGCCGGTGCCTGAGAAACTCACCTCGTAACGCGCATCCATACTCAGAGCCGCGGCGTCGCATTGCAGCCGGACCCACTCTTCGATGGTGGCGCGCTGCCAAAGATCGTTATAGCGGATATTGAACGTCGCGCGCGCGT
>JAYSUN010000020.1:0-6677 GCA_043719045.1 Hyphomicrobiaceae bacterium
GTCGGGATACGTTACGTAGCGGTCAATGACGTCGACAATCTCGTAGTGGGCATCGTTGTCGGTTAGGATTGCCGATTTGAACATGGCCCCCTTTGTATCGCGGATGGCGATGTCGCAGCGTGCACTCGACTGGCCGAGACCTCGAACAACGGAGCGACCCTCCGCGTTGAGCTTCGCCGCTAGGATATCGGCGAATGGATCAGGCAGCATACCGAACCGATCAACGTGCTCGGCACCTGGATAGCCAGAAAGTGCCGTACGCATGGCGTTTGTGTCACCAGCGGACGCCGCAGCCGCGTACATCAGATAGCGCTTCAACGCATTGGCACCCTTGTTATAGTCATTGGTAATCTGGGCGGGATCGATTGATGTCACCACGACCATGTGATGCTTCGCCCGGCTAAAGATCACGTTAAGACGTTTCTCGCCGCCCTCCTGATTGATAGGGCCAAAGTTCATCAACATGCGTCCGTTGGCGCCTGGGCCGTAAGCAACGCTCACGATTATGATATCGCGTTCATCACCCTGAACGTTTTCAAGGTTCTTCACGACCAGTTCTTCAAACTCAAGCCCATATGCTTGATCGAGACGCGCACGGAAAGTAGGATTGAATTTGGCTGCCGTCTCAAGTGCGTCTTCGATGGCTGACTGTTGCGCCTGTGAAAAAGCAACGATACCGATGCTCTTATCTTGGTCCTGACTGAGCAGGGATTTCACGAGTTCCGCAATGTAGGCAGCTTCCTTCAAGTTCTGTTGCGCCGAGAATGCGCCGTCTGGAACGCGGTGGAAACTGATTGGTCGCTCCAGAACGCGCGCAGCCATCTGCTTCATCGGCACAAGGGCACCTGCATCAATGGGTGCGATGGCTTCCAGAATTTGACGACTCGGAATGGTCTTTAAATGTCCCGCATAGAAGGCTTGGTTACAAAAACCAATCAGGCCTTCATGCCGGCTCCGATAGTGCCAATCGAGCCGGGTCGAAGGGAGTGCAACCACAGCCTTATCGAGCAAGCTCTCTGCTTGCATGCCGAAGGCGATATAGTCGGGCAACTCTTCACCCTCCGAGTCAGAGCGCTTGGCGAAGTAACTGGGTGGTGGCAGCTGCATTTCATCACCAACGATGATGCATTGCGGTGCGCGATAAAGTGTTGGCAACGCATCTTCAATCGGAATTTGGCTAGCCTCGTCGAAGACGACAACGTCGAACAGCGCTTCGTTCAACGGCAGTGTGTCGGCGACGCTCAACGGGCTCATCATCCAGATCGGTTTCAGATCTCGCACCACCTGTGCCGGGTCCCCAGAGAGCAGATCGCGCATGGCGGCGCTGGGTCGCGACAACGCAAATTGGTGCTCCAGAAATGACCGGCCCGCATCATAACTTTTTTGGCTTGAACTACTGCGCTTCTTAAAGCGCGCCTTCAGATCCTCCAGGGTGCGCTTGGCATTGAGCTGGCGAAGCTCACCGAGTTTGGCGCCGAGTTCAATCGCAATGGTTTGTAGATCATTGGCGTTCGTATGTTGTGCTTGCGGCGCTGTTTCAAGTGCGCGGGCGATGCTTGTATGCAGCGCGGCAGCCTTGAACTGGTCAGGACTGAACGGTAGCTCGCGCCAAGCCTCTGAGAGAGCAGGCGACGCCGCTTCGAGTTCACTCATGCGCCGCGCGACATCGATCGCGCGATCCTTGATGGCGTCCAGAGTTGCCAGTCGATCGGCTAGTTCATTCGGTGTTGCCGCCTCATAGCCCCGAAAAATCTTGTCGAGTGTCAAACGCGCTTGCACAAGCCGCGGCTGATCAGCTGCGAGTTGCATCACATTGCGAACTCTGCCGTGTGGATCGTGAGCACATGCATCGAGCAGAGCTTTTTCCTCAGGCATCGTCCCGACCGTTGCATTCCAGATAGGTTCAATGGCCGACTGGAGATCCGCGATGTCGTCAATTCCAAATGTCAGCTGAACCCGGCCAACTTGATCATCTCGCGCCGCGCGGGCGGCATGCTCGGCTGTCAATGTCTCAAGCAAGTCCGTGTAGTCGGTCACGCTGCCATTGAATTGCCCCGCAACGAGCCGCTTCATTTGACGCCATTCACGAGACAAAAACTTCCAAAAACTGGCTTGTTTCTGCCGCGCTGCGCTGAGAGCCGTTTCAGTTTCCCGCGCCGATGGCTTGCGGCTCCAGCGGCTGTTAGCCGCCTCCGTCTGCAACAAAGTGGCGTTCAGTTTCGCCAGAATTTGTAACTGTTTCTGTAGTCGGCTCGCTTCAGGATCCAGACGGTCGGCCAGAGCGAGTTTGCCGATTTCTGCGAGGAAGCGCAGCCGCAATGCCAGCAATGCTTGTGCACTCAGGACGGCGACACTCAGGGGGCGGCCGCCACCAACAACTACAGCGGCTGCGCTGATCGATTGTATTGTCGACAATGCGTAATTCATCTCTGGTAGCGCTTGCTCCAGGAACGCGATCGGACGTGGATGGTTGACGAAATCAGTGCGCAAATTGCGCATTAACGCCGCGAGCGCGGTACGTTCATTGCCGGACGCATCGGCTACGCGCGCAACATTGCGCAGTGCATTTTCACCGGCAACGAAAGCGTCCCATGACGGAATCTTTTCACGCTGGCGGTTCGAGATGGAGATCGGTGCGATTTTATCGGCAATCGCCTTCCCCATCAGTGAGCGAACCGTACTTTGCTCGCCGATGGGCATCTGCATAGCATTGGAGAAATGCATCAGTCGCTTTGAAAGTTCGTCGATTTCTTCGGCCAACTTTGCTCGCTTGTCGCGTGTCACGCGGCTTGCGCGGCTATGGCTCCAGCTTTCATAAAGTGCTTTCAGATCAGCAATAAACTCGAGTCGGTCTTCACGCGCATCATGAATCAGCGAGGCAAGATCGCCGAGGCCGGCTTCCCGCAATCGGTTGTGAACGACGTCAAGTGCCACGCGTTTCTCACAGACAAACAGCACCGACTTGCCACGGGCTGCGAGTTCTGCAAGCAGGTTTGCGATTGTTTGCGACTTGCCCGTGCCGGGGGGGCCTTGAATGACGTAACTTTCGCCTGTCCCGGCGCGCAAGATGGCATCGTCCTGGCTAGGATCTGATGGGAGTACGAAGTTACGCTCGCTGTGACGCGGTTTTTCTATTGGGTTCAGGTCTGGTCGCGCACCATGTTCGAACAGCCGTGTGTAGTTATCATGCCTACCAGGGTAGCCCTCGAGCAAGACTTCATAGTCACGTACTAGGCTCATTTTACGAGTATTGAAGTTGGCCAGTGTCACGGCACAAAGATCGATTTCCCAGTTTAGTGGATCGGCCGCGACGCCTGTTTCGATGGCATAAGTCTCGGACGTCGTTGTCTGTTCGGTGTTGATATCGGCCACGACACTTTCAACTTTAGCAGTCCCGTTGATCGCGAATTCCCGTCCTGGCGCGGGGCGGGGCCGGATGAAGCGGTCAAAAAGCTCGTAGCCAAGTGGTTGATAGTTGTCCACCGCGTATGAATAGGAAACACCACGCCAATCTTTGAGTTGTTGGCCTGCGCGTTTTTGCCGACGGCGATGGTCGTCCAATTGTCGCCGGAGAGTGGTTTGTATGACGTGCACCCGCGGCTTTTCAAGCAGTGCAATTGCCACGCCAGGACGGCGAGAATTGACCTCGCGTTCGAGCGTCTCGCGCAAGTGCTGTAACGGCTGCAAGGTGCGCAAATCCAATGTGGCCGGCAGGTCGATGCCTAAGCGATCCGCAAGGACATAACGCAAAACGGGATTGACTTCTGCTTCCGTGAGCGAGCCTTCGATCACGAGACTGAAGCCATCGGCCGTGCTCGCTTGTCGCTTTAGCGAGACTGGCAGCATGACGAGAGGTGTATTCATCCGCTCGTCATCGTCACCATCGGTCCAGCGCAGCATTGCGAGCACAAGACGAAGCTGATTGAACCCAAGCTCGCGTTGATCTTTGCGCGCCGTGGCTCTTATTTTGTCGAGGCTTGGTGCCAGAAATGGATAGTCGACGCATTGCAACCAGCGACGCAGGTCCAGCTCTCCAACGGGTTGGCCGCGATCGTGATGTTTTGCCAGCGCCTGTAGAAATTCCGAGTTAGTCGTTAACAATTGACGCGATTTGAGTGTGCGGTAGTCCAACATGAAGGGAAACGAACCCCGTGTCAGGTCGACGCCATGGCGTTCTCCGTAGTAGAGCAACTTGTTACGGCGCGTGACCTCGAACAAGCGGTTACGAAAGTACTCATGAACCTGCTGTCGGCGTAGTACTGGATCAGCTACCGCTGCCAGATCGGTGCCACGACTTTTGGCATCGTCGACCTCGACCGAACGATAGTCGTCTAACAACTCAATCAAGGATCCAAGATCGGCGGCGCGGTTTTCTCTTACCAGTTCCGTCATATCAGCGATGGCGCGTGCCAGAACCGGGTGCAGCCGCGGGTTTATTTTCAAGAGATTGCTGCGGAAATGCACGAACCGCGTCAGCTGATCGGGATCACGAAAATCGAGGCCTGTTGCAAAGCTGCCGACAATGAGGCCAAGGTGAAAAATGTCAGTGAGCGCATCATGATGGCCAACGAAACGCTCCCAGCTGCCATAGTTGCGGAAGTACTTCGGCTGTGTCGGCTCTTCCCCAGCCTCTGCAATCAACCGATTCCGAACGGTTGTTTGCCCAGCACTCTCGACTACACTGACCTGCCGCACAATTCGAACCGCTTCGGAGATTGGCGTTTGCAATCGGCGCAAGTGGTCGTCCTTGCGTATTGGATACGCGACAGGGCAGGCGGCAAGCCGAAGTTCGCCACGGTCATTGACCGACAACAGATCAACGCGATCAAGTTGCGCAACTTGACCCTGTTCATGCAATTCGCGCACATCGTCAAAAAGAGTCCGAACCACGCCCAGTACATCGTCCGTACCGACTGGATGTGCGGCTCGAAATTTATGCAGCAACTCATCGAAGGTGGTCTGTTTTAGACGCGCGGCATTGTCATCCATCGGTAATCTCGGTGGTACAAGGGAATGGCGATCAGGCGGCTTTGGCAAAAAGGCTTGCGAGAAGAGTTCGCCGGCCTTTGAACTCGAGCCGGGCAACCTCGCGAAACCGCTGGCCGATGCCGAGTTCGTCTGCCGCCAAAGCGGCAATCGTCATTGCGCCGCGCGACGCGGAACCCTCAAGGCTGCCGAGATCAAGCAGAAGATAAGCGAAGTAGTCGATAACGCTCGGTGCAAAGTGGGCAATTTGGCCCGGGTAAAGCGGGATTGGCGTAGCAGACGGGACATAGTTGGGAAACATTTCGCGCGCATGAGCCAAGGCATGCTCGCTGCGTGCCGACTTATCGCTAAGCACCCGGTCGAGGACGAAACGAGTGAGGTCGGCAAGGCGCCGCTGATCAATGAGATCAAGCCCACCAAGTTCGACCTTGCCAGTCACGAGGGTCTGCAGCAACGCATGGTATTGTTCTGGTGGCGTTGACATTGCTCCTGCGACCGCCAAAACACGAACATGCAACTCTGGATGAGTTGTGCCGCGAGTGGGACCGGGGCCCTTGGTCATCAATTCCTGAGCTTGGCGCAGATAACTCTCCCCGTCCGCATCCTTAAAATCAGCAATCGATTTTACGAGGCCGCGGATTGTCGCGTCGAGATCGCCGCACGCAATCAGGCCTCCAATGTCGCAATAAATCTCGGTGTAGAGCCGATTGCGGCGCCAAGTTTCGACAAACTCGCTCGGACACTGATCACGTTGGATCAGCCAATGCAGCAGTCGGTCAACGGTGTGAAATCGGCCACCAGCTTCGTTAAACAACTTGTAATGAGAGATTTCATGACCGAGCAAGTCGAGCAGTTCCGCGTGAGAGTTGAGCAATTCAAGTATCCGGCCGGAAAACGCGATCTTGATTTCGCCGGGTGTGTAAATGAGGTATGCGTTCGGAATACCGCCAGAATCCTGCATTTGATAAAGCGTCACCGGCCCTTTCACAGCCAGGGTGTCGCGGGCTCGCTCCGCCAGCATGTACCGTCGGGCGTGTGTGCCTATACGATCGAGACGGATCGCCGACCGTAGCAGATCGTCACTGGTGCTCGCCCGATACTTCTCTGCAAACTGGTCAGATTGAAACCACGCCCATAAGTCCGGTTCGCCTCGCTCAAGATGATCGGCAACAGCACAATGGTAGGGTAAGGGCTGCAACAACATGACTGCAAGGCACTCCCTTTAGGCTGATGTAACTTTAGATCAGGTCGATATCGCGCCTGCAGAGGCTCGCGATGATGTACTGCATCAGTTAGACGATTCGTGTGTGATCAAGTTGCGCAGCTAACCCATCCCCAATCAACGCCATTTGAACTCAGGTTTGCGTTTTTCGGTGAAGGCTTTGGCGGCGTTCAGGTGGTCCTCAGTCTGCCCGGTCAGGATCATGCCGTTAGCCTCGGCGTCGAGCGCCTGCGAGAGCGTGCCTTCCTCTGCAATCTTCATGTTGCGCTTGACGTGCCACCAGGCAATGCGCGGCCCCGCGGCCAGTTGTCTGGCGAACGCCATCGTTTCAGCGTCGAGGACACCGTCGGCATACACGCGATTGGCGAGGCCAAGGTTCGCCATTGCTACGGAGTCGAGCATCTCAGAAGTGAAGTACAGTTCGCGGGCCTTGGCCGTGCCGACGAGCTTATGCAGGAAATAGTGCGAG
>JAYSUN010000191.1:0-5239 GCA_043719045.1 Hyphomicrobiaceae bacterium
ACGTCGACACGCAAGTGGAAAGGGGAGCTTGCTATCCTCCACCGAAGGATCGGGTCGCTCCCATTGCCCCCATGCGAACGGCGAGCTCGTGGAACTCAGAGACCGTCTCATCAATGATGTTTTTGGCGGATTTGACCGCATTGATCAGACCGGCCGTTTGCCCGGCGAGGCCAACTGCCGCCTCCATATCGCCACCAAAATAGAGATCCCGCAGGTTCTCACAGCCAATGTCGGGCTGGCTGCGGCCGTGCGACCCACAAATCAGGCCACAAGGCGTGGTGTTGGACACATGATCCGGGCTAGAGGTCAAGGCCCCGGATAATCCTCCAGCAAATGGCGTTCAGATTTCTGGGATACCGTGATTTATCTCTGACCGAGCGCGCGTGGGCCGATGTCGGAATGAAGGAATTTATCAGACCGCTCGAGGCAAGATCGAGTCACTTGCTGTTCGGACCGCTCTAATTTCGTCGGTTCAGGAGGGCATCGAGGCGTTTTTGTTCGTCGGAGTTGAGCGGCGGCACGTCGCCTGCGGTTTGCGTCCGGCGGGACCATAGGAACCAGCCAGCGGCACCAAGGAGCAAGAGCGGCGTCAGCCACAGCAACGCTGTTTGGACGGTGAATCGTGGCCTCAGCAAGACAAACTCGCCGTAGCGCGCGACAACATAGGCGAGAACTTCGCTGTCGCTCTTCCCGGCCGAAATCTGCTCGCGGACAAGCACACGCAGATCTCGAGCCAGCGGCGCGTTGCTGTCGTCGATGGATTGGTTCTGGCAGACGAGACAGCGCAACTCGGTTGACAAGGCGCGGGCGCGGGCTTCCTTGGCGGGATCGGACAAGCTTTCGCCGGGCTCGACGGCAAACGCTGAGGTGGCAAGTGATACCGCAATGACGGCACAGAGCCGTGCCATCGAACGGGTCGCAATCACCAGCGGCATTGGGCAAGGCTCCCGATCAGAGTGGCCGTGAGTTATGGGGCCAATTTGGTAAGCCGATCAATAGCGTCCGCGATGGCTTTTCGGTCTTCCTCATCCTCGGGCTTCATTTTCAGCGCAGCCCGATAGACGGTCACGGCTCGCTCTTTGTCACCCTTGGCTTCAAGCACGGTCCCGCGATAAACGTTTGCCTCAACATGCTCATTAAACAGCGCAATGGTTTTGTCGAACATCGCAAGTGCGGCATCCAAGTCGCCGCGGTCGCGCAAAATCAGGCCGCGGTCGAGATAAGCATCGGAATTCGTCGGATCGAGTGCAATACTTCTATCCAGGTCCGTCATCGCCTTGGTTGCATCGCCTTTGAGCCGATAGGTTCTGCCGCGGTTGGCATACGCAAAGGCATAGTCGGCATCGACAACGATGGCTTTCGTGAAGTCAGCAATCGCCTTGTCGTAATCGCCACTCCCGCGAAGACACAGACCACGATTGCGGTAGGGCAACTTACTCCGCGGATCGAGCGCGATGGCCTTGTCGTAATCCACGATGGCGCGAGGGCAATCGCCACGGTCCTGATAAATGGTGCCGCGATTGTTAAAGGCGATGGAATATTTTGGATTGAGCGCTATCGCCTTCTCAAAGTCTGCGAGGCCCCGTTCAACGTTGCCTTTGGCTTTGTGGGCGCGTCCGCGGTTATTATAGGCAACTGAATAGGCAGTATCGAGTGCCACCGCTTTGTCATAGTCGGCAATCGCCTTGTCGTAGTCTTTCCGGTCATAAAAAATCATACCGCGATTGTTGTAACTCGATTTGTGCCGCGGGTCGATCTCGATAGACCGGTTCAGGTCGGCGAGCGCATTGTCGACCTCACCCAGCGCTTTGTAGGAAATCGAGCGATTGTAGTAGGCGTCGCGCCGACGCGTCCGGTCTGCAGCATTGATGAATTGTGAGCAAGCCCGAATGGCCGCCTGATCATCGGAACCTTCACAAACCGTCCAGTCAGAGGAGCCCTGGCCGATCGCGACGGATGGCATTGCGAGACCAATTAGAATTGCCAAAAACACTTTGAACATTGTCCGGCCCTCAATTTTCAGAAAAACTGCGGTTGACAGCAAACGCCCCAACAAACCACGCCTCTGAGGCGTCGGCAAGCGGCCACGATCATTGCAATCCAAGGTACAACCGAAGCCGACTGAAACAACTTATTCTGCGGCTTGCACGGCGGGCGTTCGGCGTGGCGCACCAACGCGCAAGCGCCGGTCTGACAGCGATAAAAGCCCACCAAAGGCCATGATCAGGCAACCGAACCAGATGAACCGGACCAACGGATTGAAATAAGCGCGCACCGCAAAACCGCCGTCACCGGTTTCGTCACCGATAACCGTATAAAGATCGCCGCTCCAGGCATTCAGAATGCCGGCTTCGGTGGTCGGCTGCTTGGGTGCATCGTAGAGGCGTTTGGCGGGTTCCAAGGTGGTGACGGCCGTGCCGCCCGAGGTCACATCGATCCGGCCGAGGGTCTCTTGGTAATTCGGGCCGCGACGCGGGGCTGCTCCCCGGAAAGTCAGCTCGTAGCCTGCGATGACCAGCCTGTCTCCGGGTTTCATGGCAACGATGGTTTCGGATTGCCACGCAGTCGTTGCGACGATACCGAGGGTCATGACGCCGACACCCAAATGGCCGAACATACCACCGTATGCCGCACGCGGCAGGTTGATGGAGCGGCGCCAAATCTCATCGCGGCGAGCTTCAAACAGTTTGACACGGTGGGCCCATTCAGCGAGCGCGCCAAACACCACCCAAAGTGCCAGTGCGAACATCGGATAGGCCAGCCACGGTCCGCGACGCATGACTGACAGCGCCAGTAAGGCCACGGCCAAAGTCGCACAGAGGGCCACGAACAAGCGTTGGGTCGCGCCCGGCAGATCGCCACGTTTCCAGGCCAGCATCGGGCCGAACGGCAGGGCCAGCAACAACGGGACCATCAGGGGCACGAACGTCATGTTGAAGTAGGGCGGGCCGACCGAGATCTTGGCACCGGTGAGGCTTTCCAGAAACAGCGGATACAGCGTGCCGATAAGCACGGTTGCACAGGCCGTAGTGAGCAGCACATTGTTCAACACGAGCGCACCTTCCCGGCTGATCGGGGCAAAGATGCCGCCCTGGCGCAAGGTTTTTGCACGCAAGGTATAGAGCGTCAGCGCGCCGCCAACGAACAGGATCATGATCGCCAGAATGACGGAACCACGGCGAGGATCGACGGCAAAGGCGTGCACGGATGTCAAAACACCCGAACGCACCAGGAAGGTGCCCAACAGTGACAGCGAAAACGTCAAGATTGCCAGCAGCACCGTCCAAACCTTCATGGCCTCGCGCTTTTCCATGACGACGGCTGAATGCAACAAGGCGGTACCCGCGAGCCACGGCATGAACGAGGCATTCTCGACCGGGTCCCAGAACCACCAGCCGCCCCAGCCGAGTTCGTAGTAAGCCCACCACGACCCCATCGCGATGCCGAGCGTCAGAAAAATCCAGGCCCCTAACGTCCAAGGCCGGACCCATCGCGCCCAGGCAGCGTCAATCCGGCCTTCCAGGAGGGCTGCAATGGCAAACGAGAACGCCATCGAGAAGCCGACATAGCCCGCGTAAAGGAAGGGTGGATGAAATGCGAGGGCGGGATCTTGGAGGATCGGGTTGAGGCCACGCCCCTCGACGGCCGCAGGCATCAGACGGTCAAACGGGTTTGAGGTGATCAGAATGAAGAGGATGAAGGCGAGCGCAATACTGCCTTGCACGGACAGCACGCGGGCACGCAAGCTGGTCGGCAGATTTCCACCGAACACGGCAACCGCCGCGCCGAACAAGGCCAGGATCAGCACCCACAGCAGCATGGAGCCTTCATGGTTGCCCCAGACGCCAGAGATTTTATAGATCAGCGGTTTGGCCGAGTGCGAATTGACGTAGACCAGCTCAACCGAGAAATCGGAGGTGACGAACGCGTGGGTCAACGCGAGGAAGGCGGCGAGAACCAGGATCAGACCCACAATAGCCGCGGGTTCAGCGATGGCCATCAGGCGGGCATCACGCGTGTGCGCTCCCCACTGCGGCAAGAGCATCTGCGCCGCCGCGACGAGGGCCGCCAAAACCAGTGCAAAGTGTCCGAGTTCGGTGATCATCGTTAGGTGATAGCCTGCGCAAATTCAGCTGCATCCCCATGTATCACAGGCGGGATTCGAATGCATCGGTCTCAACCCAAGCGCCGCATGCGCGATCACGCACAGGCCAAAGGCATCCGGTTCGTAACTCACACGCCATGGTCGCTCAGCCGGTTTGCAACAGATGGCCGCCGTCGACAGTCAGGGTCGCGCCGGTCATGAAGGCACCGGCGTCGGAGGCAAGCAGCAACAGTGGGCCGTCAAGCTCTTCCAGTTTACCGATCCGGCCAAACGGGATCCCCGCCACCATGCGCTGGCCCGCCGGTGTGATCCAGAAGTCGCCGTTGATCTCGGTGGCGAAGTAGCCGGGGGCGATGGCATTGACGCGGATATTGCTGCGAGCCAGCTCCAAGGCCATCGAGCGGGTCAAGCTGATGACGGCGGCCTTCGAGGCGGAATACGGCGCCAACGTCTTCATGACGGCAATGCCGAGAATCGACGAGATATTGATGATCGAACCGGAACGATCCGCGGCGACCATTCGCCGAGCCGCTTCCTGAGCCACACGAAACACGCCATCGAGATTGACGGCCATGACACTGCGCCACTCGTCTTCTGTGGTTTTGATCGACCAGGAGTGTGACGGAATGCCAGCGTTGTTGATGACGATGTCGATCGGGCCAAGAGCGCTTTCGCCTGCCGTGAAGGCCGCTGTGACACTGTCAGCTTTGGTGACATCGAGGGCGACAGGGTGTGCATGACCGCCGGCCGCCCGAATGGTCTGGGCCAAAGCTTCAAGCCGGTCGGTGCGGCGTGCTGCGAGGATCACTTTGGCACCCGCGCCCGCTAAGGTCTGCGCAAAGTGATAGCCAAGTCCTGAGGAGGCTCCGGTGACCAGTGCGGTTTTACCGGTGAGCGAAAAACGAGTTGCGGTCATCACGGCGCGCTCACGAAACGACGGGCAGATGAAACGATGCTTCGAAAATGCGGACGAGGGCGTCAAACCCGCAGGATCTGACGCCCATGGTCATGATTTCGAGCACAAGCGTCGGAGTCGATCACATGCCCGGAACTCTGCCGATAAAGTCACGTTTGCCGATGTCGACGCCATTGTGGCGCAACACGTTGTAGGCGGTGGTCGTGTGGAAATAGAAA
>JAYSUN010000192.1:0-5237 GCA_043719045.1 Hyphomicrobiaceae bacterium
CGGATACTCCGTAAGACGCTGTTTCGGCTCGGGGATGCCAACCAACGCGAGCATCGCCTCGGCGCGTGCGTCTGCTTCGGGTCGGCTGCCACCCTGGTGCAAGCGGATGGTTTCGCGCAATTGGCGCCCAATCGTGAGAACCGGATTGAGCGACGTCATAGGCTCCTGGAAAATCATCGAGATGGCGTTGCCGCGGATCGCGCGCATTTCCATATCTGAAAGTTTGAGAAGGTCGCGGCCCTGGAACATGATTGTACCGGCAATTTTGCCCGGCGGCTCGGGTACCAGACGCAGCAGTGACATGGCGGTCACGGACTTGCCGCAGCCGGATTCGCCGACCACCGCCAAGGTCTCACCCTCATTGACATGAAACGACACACCGTCGACCGCGCGGTTGATACCATCAGGCGTACGAAAGTGCGTCTGCAGATTTTCGACTTCGAGCAGTGCCATAGCTGATCCCCCGCGAACAACGAACATCACAATGACTTGGCCCGACCAAGTCAAGACGACACCCGACAGACGACACCCGACTGCGCAACGTCGCTAGACCGTCGTGATGATCCAGTGGGCACGCATCTTGCTTTACCTTCTCCCCAGAGATTGTTCGTGTTTTCAGTTGGCAAAACGATCAAGCTCAAGTAAATTCGTTAACCATCTAAGTAAGCCGTTGAGGCGAAATGGTTAGAACCGCGTTTACTATGTCGCTTAGCTCAACCTTAACGCCGTTCAGCTAAGGTCGAGTCTGGGTCAAGAATTGTGTGTGTAAGAGTATCATGACCGAACAACATCTGAGAACGCGCGCGCGCTTTGTTATCGGGCCGGACGGTAGTCCGCTCACGGTTGCAGATCTGCCGCCAAAAGACACGAAACGCTGGGTGATCCGGCGCAAGGCTGAGGTCGTCGCGGCTGTGCGCGGTGGTTTGCTGAGCCTGGAGGAGGCTTGTGAGCGCTACAAGCTCACGGTCGACGAATTCTTGTCCTGGCAACGATCAATCGATCGTCATGGCCTCGCGGGGCTTCGTGCGACGCGCATCCAAGATTACCGTAGCTGATCTGCCGCATTGGCACCGCCCATCGTGGCAGGTGCCCACTGCTTCGGGTTAGCGAACGGCCGTTTTGACGCGAGCCTTCGTCTTGGCTTTTGAGGGCTCCGGTGGCAGGGAAGGTGGGCGCGCGATCTGCGTCTCGCAACTCTCCCGGCCGATGCCCCAGGCCAGCGTGTCCGTTTCCATGGCCTGTGCCAGATCTTGCGGCAGCTTGCTGACCTGCAAAGTCATGCGCGTGCTTTCGGTCGATTCTGCGGTCAACCAGACCCGGAATACACGCGAGCCGCGCGGGCTGGGCTGCGTCGGGTCGCGCTCATGAATCGTGATTTCCGCATCTCCGCCTTTGGTCGCAGGCGCAGCTTCAGCGGTAAAAATGTATGTTTTCTTGAGTGGCCCGTGAGCTCCGAACCAGCACACCAACGCGCCTCGAGCAACGCGTTCGTAGACCTCCGTTGGTGTGCCCTTCAAACTTGGTGAATTGCCAAGCGTAGCCAAGCTGTCTGAGATCGTAGCAAGTTGCTTTGTGTCGGCTGGCAACGACTGCAATGCGGCTGTCAACGGTGATGGATTTGAAGTTGAGGCGCAGCCGCTCAGCAGTGCCGCAGCCCCCATCAACCCAGCATAGCCAAATGCGCAATGCACGCTCGTGAACGTCCCCACTTGGATGTTGTCAGCCGATTTAGTCGCCCAACACCGGTATGTCGACCCGCAGATGCCAAATCCCGTCTCTCAAGCCAATAGTCTGTTGCCAATTGGTCGCTCAGACTATGCCGCGTAAGCAATTTGAACAAACCCGAGTGTGGCAATGAAGGTGGCCAAAATCCACAAGATGACTTTGCCACGACGGGTTGGAATGGATGGACCGACCACCAGCAAACTCATCAAAACAAAGGAAAAAGTCAGATTTATCGCGACAAAACCACCGATGCCGAGACCAGATTTTGTCCAGGCTTGATCGGTTGCGACAGCCGCAACTGCCATGCCCAAAAATGCTGCGCCGACCAAGCGCGGCCAGAAGCTCGCTCCAGCGGTGGGTAACCCAAGAATTCGGATTGTTGTATTGGGAATTGCGAGAAACAGAAATGCGATGCTGACAAGGACCGCCAACTCCAGGCGGAGAAGCAGTGTTGCGTTCAAAGTTGTCATGTCAAGCGTTCACCTGGTTTTCCAGGCTCACTCGCCGGGCTTCTTGGCGCCGCTCTTCTTGTCGTCCAGATCGCGCCAGAACGAGCCCTGATTGAAGGTGCCATGATTGGTCTGGTCCGCGGCTTTGGCAAAGAAGCCGCCATCCGCGACTTTTTTATCTTCAGGGAAGTTTGGCTCGTAGTTGCCGCCTAGATGGCGCGTCAAGTCCGCCTTAATCGCGGCTGACTGCTTGTCTGTACAGTACGAGTCTGCCTCTTGAATTGAACTCTTAATCTTGGCTAAAGTCATATCGTATGTCTTATCGATGTTACCGAGCCGTGCGGTATCGGCTCCACCACGTTGTTCAGACGCAACATAGTTGGCTTTCAGCTTCGAGGCGTCAAAATTAAAGCCACATTTCTGGGCCCGAGCCGAGGTCCAGGCAACCTGAACGGGCCGTGCCATCGGGTCATCTTTGGTTATTCCTGGCCTGTCGCCAGAGGCCGATGCAGGCGCTTCACCGAGGATTGACGCCGTCGACAAATTCGACTGCGTCGTGCCGCCGCCGCTACATGCCGCCAAGCCGAATCCAAGCATCACCAAAGTGGCAGGCTTGAACGTTTGAGCAACATTTAAAAAAGTTAGCATGGTTTGATGCCTGTTTCAGATCTTGCGACCGATCCGTATCCACCATGCTCTGATCGGATGTCAGTCGTCAATGATTGCGCGACGTTACCCACCTTTTGTTGAATCTAGCCCTCGGTTTTGCACGATCTGAACACATCACCCGTCAATGATGGCTTGTAGGTCTCGTTCAGTCCGGTCGGTCGGCATGTCCGGATATTCGTCCGGTGCGCCGGCTCGGTTGATCCAGACAGTACTGAAGCCAAAGACGTGTGCGCCTGCAATGTCCCATCGATTGGACGAAAGGAAAGTTACTTCCGAGGGTTTGCCGCGGAATGTGTCCTGAACGAGCTTGTAGACACGCATGGACGGTTTAAAGACACCGGCCGATTTGATCGACAGCACGGCATCAAAAACATTGTTCAGCCCCGCCGACTCGACCGCATCTGAGAGCATATCCGGGTCGCCGTTCGACAAAATTGCCAGTTTTGCGCCTCGGGCTTTCAAGGCTGAGAGAACCGCCGGCACTTCAGGAAATGCTGCCATCTGCCGATACGCTGCCAAGAGATTCTCACGCGCTCCCGCAGGTACACCGCCCACACTGGCAATAGCGAAATCAAGACTTCGCTCCGTTAATGTCCAAAACGCAACTGGCCTCTCCGTTAGAGCGTGAATCCAAGAATACTCGAGATGCTTCATCCGCCATGTTTGGGAAAGTCGCTCATAGCCCGGACCGATGGCGTCTCGATATCTGCTTGCTGCCGCGTGGACATCAAACAACGTACCGTAGGCATCGAAAACATAGAGTGCGGTCATCAAAGAAATCCCAATCCAAATGGCCGATCACGAAGGACCGGAACGCGAATGCACTATGGTATCTCATGCTTTCGATCAGCTCAATGCGACTCGAGCCCACGAAATGGTGGCAGCAATCTTGGGTGGCTGCTGCACTGATGTCTGTTGTACACCATTCATGGAAATTTCGCTTTCCGGCCGCAACAGCTATTTGTTTTAGCCGCAAAATTTGCATACACTTGATTCGGATCGATCCCACGCATCACACCGCTCGGAGCTTTAACTTCGAGATGGATTGGAACTGGCGCTGTCGCGCGTTCTCAAGCTCGTGCAATGGACCTGGGAGACCACGATGACAAAGGCAAAACACACACAAGATGTAGCATTTCTGGCGCAGCTGCGCGGGTTCTCACTGACGACGGCCGAGATTTTATATCGACTGCCAGATTACCCGGCTTTGTTGCAGAGCTTTGTCTGGCAAGATTACGATCTGTCTCCCAAGTTCCCGAAGCTGAAACAATTTCTCGATTTCTGGACGCGCAATCTCGACGGTCCGCTGTATGGTGTCCGTATTGCACATGCTGGGTTAATCAAACCTGCAGAACTCAAAATGATCGATGGCGAGTTTAGGTTGAACTGATTGGGTCTCGGAGTTAGATCCGCTATGGTGCTCCTCAAATCACTTTGCGGGGCGCTCAATGAACAACACCGGATCCATTGTTGATGCCTGGCGGCCGGCAACACGCTATCCAGATCCCGCAATTGTCTCGCTTGATCCGCGCTTTGCTCAATATCATCTAAAGTTGTCAGCCGTCGAGCGCATCGCATCCGGCTGTCGGTGGGCCGAAGGGCCGATTTGGTTTGGCGACATGAGAGCCTTACTCTGGTCCGATATTCCTAACAATCGGATCATGAAATGGGATGAAGAGACAGGCGCCGTGTCACTTTTTCGAGGGCCGTCAAATTTTGCCAATGGCCATACTCGTGATCGTCAAGGTCGGCTGATTTCCTGTGAGCACGGCAGCCGCAGTGTCACGCGCACGGAACACGATGGGCGAGTCATAACTCTGTTACAGCGTTTCGACGGCCATCGACTCAATTCGCCCAACGATGTCGTTGTCAAATCCGACGGTTCTGTCTGGTTTACCGACCCCGAGTTTGGCATCCTTGGCGACTATGAAGGCCATAAAGCCGATAGCGAGATCGCGGCGAACGTCTATCGCTTCGAGCCCGATACCGGCCGCGCAACCGTTGTCGCCGATGGTGTGGCAGGTCCAAACGGCCTCTGCTTTTCGCCGGATGAAAGCGTGCTCTACATCGTCGAAAGCCGCGGCGTTCCAACCCGCAAAATCCTTGCCTACGACGTCGATGCAACCGGCCGAAAACTCTCGAACCGCCGCATCCATATTGATTGTGGTCCTGGCACCGCCGATGGTATCCGCTGTGATGTGGATGGCAATCTATGGTGCGGTTGGGGCATGGGCACGCCGGATCTCGACGGCGTCGTCGTGTTCGCCACTGACGGTAAAATGATCGGCCGGATCGCACTGCCAGAGCGCTGTGCCAACCTTTGCTTCGGCGGTCTAAAGCGCAACCGGCTGTTCATGGCAGCAAGCCAAAGCGTTTATGCGCTTTATGTCAATA